>NZ_LECT01000028.1 GCF_001027925.1 Rhodopirellula islandica
GCGTACCCCCGGAAAACGAGTTTCCATAAAACTCTCCATCCCGCCGTGGCCAATGGCCACGGCGGGATGGAGAGTGGCGGCGTGGGGGGGGCGTGTCCATCGGTGGCGCTATCGCTTACCGACGGCTACCATCTGACATCCCTACCGGGATGAGAACTTGCGCGAACGAATACGCTCCACAACACCAAACATTCCGCGGTCCAGGCTTCCGCCCCGAGTTACCGATGTCGTCCCCTCTGTGGCGAACAAAGCGCAGCAGAAACGGCTGGCTCCAAGTCCGATTGTGACGCCCCCGGATCAATTCTCCTTTCCCACAATCCCTCTTGGATTGGTGGCAGCGGCCCAGATTGGACTAAAATGGAGGTTGGTTGTCTGAGGATGAATCAGCCTCCAGCGGGTACATTTCCTGCGGGTAGCCGTTCTATTCTTGTCTCGCGTCGCTTCCAGCCCGCCCGCTCATTCTTTTCTGACGATGAGTGGCCCAAGGCTTTTGCTTCGCACTTCTCGTCTAACTTCGCCGAGCGTTTTTCATGAAATCGATCGTTCTGTCCCTTTCCGGGCTGTTGATCGCGGGATCTCTCGCTTGTTCTTCCATGGCTTCCACCGCCTCGGCGGCCGGTCCTGCCGTTCCACCTCAGGTGGTGATGATCAACGAAGCGATCGAGCAAGTCTGGCGAGACTTTTCGATTCGTCCTGCCGCGGAAGTCGACGATGCGACTTGGTGCCGACGCGTTTACTTGGACGTGATTGGGCGAATCCCCTCATTCGAAGAACTGTCGGAATTCGTGGGTGACCGCGACTCGAACAAACGAGCCGCACTCGTCGATCGCTTGCTCAACGACGACCGTTACACCGAAGAGTATGCCAACCACTGGTCGACCGTTTGGACGAACCAGTTGATCGGCCGCAGCGGTGGCACCGATCGCCGTGACTTGACCAACCGCACCGGCATGCAGAAGTACCTCCGCGATAGCTTCGCAGGAAACAAAACCTACGACCAACTGGTGTATGAACTGGTCACCGCCGAAGGATCGACCACCCCAGGTGAACCGAACTTCAATGGCGCGGTCAACTTCTTGGTCGACAAAGTCAATCAAGAAAAAGGCACGCTCGCGACCAGCAGCGTTTCGCGGATTTTCTTGGGACAACAGGTCCAGTGCACCCAGTGTCACAACCACCCATTCAACCAATGGAAACAACAGAAGTTCTGGGAGTTCAATGCGTTCTTCCGCCAGACCCGATCTCTGCGCCGGTTCGTTGATGGAACACGAGATATCGAGTCGGCCGAATTGGTCAGCCAAGACTTTGCTGGCGAAGCCAACGACCCCGAAGACGCACTGGTGTTTTATGAACTGCGAAATGGTTTGCAAAAGGTCGCCTACCCGGTCTTCACCGATGGCACCGAGATCGAAAAAAGTGGCTTTGTCGAAGACGTCAATCGCCGCGAAGAACTCGGACGTCTGATGCTGCAGAGCGAGTACCTGGACAAGATGATCGTCAACCGAATGTGGTCGATGTTCCTTGGCTACGGCTTCACTCGTCCAATCGATGACCTGGGCCCACACAACCCTTCGTCGCATCCCGAGCTGCTCGACAACCTCGGCAAGGAATTCCGCAGCAGCAGCTACGACCTCAAAAAGCTGATCACCTGGATCACCCTCAGCCGTCCCTACCAATTGGCATCGACGATGAGTTCCAGCAACGAGATCGACGACCCAACGATCGGTGAATCCCCCAAATTCTCGCGGTTCTACTTGCGTCAAATGAGTGCCGAACAGCTGTACGCGTCGATGGTCACCGCCAGCAACGCGCAGTCCAAAGGCAGCTATGAACAACAGGAAGCAGAACGTCGTCGTTGGTTGTCGCAATTTGTCGTCGCCTTTGGAAACGACGAAGGAACCGAAACAACCACCTTCAACGGTTCGATCCCACAAGCCTTGATGTTGTTCAACGGTGACTTGACGAAGAACGCAATCAGCCTAGAAGCCGGTTCGTTCCTGGACCAACTCAGCCAGTCGGGACGTTCGCCCAAAGACCGTGTGACGCGATTGTTCCTCAGTGGTTTGGCACGTCGTCCAACCAAAAACGAAGTCACGATTGCCAGCAAGTTGTTGGTCGCTCGCAAAGGCGATGAGCCTGAAATGTTGCAAGACATGTGGTGGGCGATTCTCAACAGCAACGAATTCATCATGCAGCACTGAGCTGCCTGATTTCACCCTCAGACAGGACCCCGGCAGCGATCACTGCCAGCGTCCCAATCTGAAAACGCCTGATCTGACATCGCCCAATCCGAGGGTGGCTCTCATGCCGCCACGAACCGATCACCTTTTCTTTCCCGGAGTTCACCATGGATCTTTCCACCCCCAACGGCATGACGCGTCGTCACTTCATGAGCCACTTGGCTGGGTCATCCGCCGCGGCCGCGGCCGCGTGGACTTTGGGCGGCAACATCGCTGCGCAAGCCGACGAAATGCGACGCAATCGCAAGTCCGCGATTTTGCTTTGGATGGGTGGCGGTCCGCCCACGATTGACATGTGGGACCTGAAACCAGGTGCTCCGACCGGCGGTCCCTTCCGCCCGATCTCGACCACCGGCAACGCTCAAATCTGTGAGCACATGCCGATGATCGCCCAACAGATGAAACACCTGTCGGTCGTTCGCAGCATGTCGACACGAGAGGCCGACCACAGCCGCGGCAGTTACTACATGCACACGGGCTACGTTCCCAACCCCAACATCGAACACCCCAGTTACGGCAGCGTGATCGCTCATGAGTTGATCGATCAACGTCCCGCATTGGAGATTCCTCCCTTCGTTTCGGTGGGTGGCGCCGGTGCCGGTCCTGGGTTCCTGGGGATGGCTTGGTCGCCATTTTCCGTGACCAGCAACGGCCGTGTTCGAAACCTCAAGATGAACCTGGATGACGATCGACTGCTGCAACGCATGGCGGCCCTCAACATGATCGAAAGCGGGTTCGCCAAACGCACGCGTGACACGCCCGCCGCCGAGCACGCAAAGGTGCTGGGCAAAACGTTGGATCTGATGACCAGCGAACAAATGGAGGCGTTCCGCGTGGAGAAAGAACCCGACGAAGTCAAAGAACGTTACGGCACAGACAACTTCGGCCAAGGCTGCTTGCTAGCCCGTCGCTTGGTGGAAGCCGGTGTGCCGTTCATCGAAGTCGACCTGGGCGGCTGGGATTTGCACAACGACAACTTCACAGCACTCAAAGACAACAAATTGCCAACTTTGGACCGAGCGATGAGTGCTTTGGTGGAAGATCTGGCTCAGCGAGAATTGCTGCAGGACACCGTTGTGATGTGGATGGGCGAATTCGGCCGAACGCCTCGAATCAACGCCAATGCTGGCCGAGATCACTTCGCTCGGGCGTGGTCCTGCGTCGTGGGCGGGGCGGGAATCAAGGGCGGGTTGGCCGTCGGCGAGACAAATTCCGACGGAACCACGGTTGAGACGGAACCCTATAGCAGCGAAGATCTGATGACGACGGTCTGCAAAGGCCTGGGAATTTCAACCGAAACCACCTTCACCAGCAACAACGGACGACCGATGAAAATTGCTGGTGGCGGAAAGCTCATTCGTGAATTGGTGGCCTGAGATCCAGGCCAATGGATGCGTGAGTGAACTTTCACCAGCTGAATTGGTTGTCCGCCACCAAGATGGAATTTGGCGGTATTTGCGACTGCTCGGATGTGACTCCGCCACGGCGGACGATTTGACGCAGGAGACGTTTCTGCGTGTACTTCGACGAGACAACTTCGTTCAACATTCAGACGAAGCCACTTCAGAATACCTTCGCCGCACGGCGTACAACCTCCTCGTTTCATACCACCGAAAGTTCGGACGGATCCGACTTTCTGATTCACCTGAGTTGCTGGACGAAAGTTGGCAACGATGGGCGGGCAAGGATTTGACGGGCAATGAAACCGTCGAAGCCCTCCGAGAATGCATGGAGGGACTGACCGAACGTGCTCGCGACGCCTTGGCAATGCGTTTCGTTCACAACACACCTCGCGTGCAAATTGGTGAAAACCTGGGCATTTCCGACCACGGAGCCCGAAACCTGATGCAGCGAGCGAAAGCACAACTTCGAGAATGCGTGGAAGAAAAACTCCGCGCTGTGACTCAACCATCATGAATACAAACCCTTCCCCCGCCGAACCGCACGAGGATCCCCCTCGGAACACTGGCCCTGACTCCCAGGGACCGGACTCGTTGCGCGAGGACGCGATGCTGGACCTGCTGATCCAGGAAGCTCTCGGTGGTCCCACACCGTCCGATCAAACCGGACTCATCCTGCGACGACTGGCGGACGAAAACGCGGGGTCAGAATCCAAACTCGCGGGTTCCAAGAACCAATCCGCTTCTCCCGTTGCCGAGCACTCCTCCCAACCTTCGCTGGCCACGATCCTGATCGGCATCGCCGCCGGATTGTTGCTGTGCGTCGGAATCGCCGTGGGCGTGAAGTACCGATCCGGGGTGGCTCTGCAAGCGATCGCCGAGGAGGCGACCGACAACGCCGCGCCATCCGTGCCCACCCCGTCTGCTGTGGTGGAAAGCGAAGACGCGTCCCCACAACCCAAGCCTGCTCCCCGAAAACGTGCTCAACCAATCGAGTTGGCTGGTGATCCTTCGACCACCCTCGATGACGATCCAGGCTCGCTCTCGCCCGAGTTACCAAGTCAGCAAGACACCCAATCGGCTTCACCATCCGCCGCGGTTCCGTCAATCACCTTGGTTTCGCAGAACATCAACTCGCGTTGGCAGTCACACTGGAAACGCCTGGGCGTCAGCCCCACGCCTTCGCGTGAAAAGGAATCGATTCAACAGGAACTCGCTGACCGCTTGGGTCTGGTGATTCCCGTCGATGCGATCGGCGATGCCAAAGCCATTCGAACAGCGATCGCTAACCCATCGAATCGCCAAGCGATCTCGAAGCGGTTGTTGACCGCGATCTTGGGAAAGAATTCCAAGCACCAAGATGCCTCTGAAAGTCTCAGTGAAGTGCTGAAGAGCGGATCGGGTGCCGATCGCTTGATCGCCGCTTGGATGCTCCCGTCGAAGGCCGATTCCAACCCCAGTCCGGACGAAAAATCGGACTCCTCGAAATCGGCGGCGACCCCGTGGATTCGA
Source organism: Rhodopirellula islandica (assembly GCF_001027925.1). Classification (NCBI taxonomy): domain Bacteria; kingdom Pseudomonadati; phylum Planctomycetota; class Planctomycetia; order Pirellulales; family Pirellulaceae; genus Rhodopirellula; species Rhodopirellula islandica. The sequence continues at coordinate 5,153 of NZ_LECT01000028.1, forward strand.
ATGTTGCAACCGACGGACTTGCACGAAGTCACGGTCAAGACAGCAGCTTTGACCAGTCACAAGGATCTGCGTTGCCAACGCTGCCACGATGTTCCCAACTCCGGTGACGAGGTTCCAACGCAAGCCGATTACTGGACCGTCGCAGCAGGACTGGCCCCACTGCTGAACCCGTCGCGAGCCAACAAGGATCTCTTCTACGACACCCTGGACGGACGTCGTCAATTGGCGAAGCGCCCCTCCCAAGAAGAATCACGGGCCTGGTCCGACAACTTGGTTGGCTCACGGGACTTGGCGGAGGGCATCGTGTCGACCTTGTTTGCAATGGTTCACGATTCGCCGTCCACGACCAGCCCGTTTGATCTGTCGGTCGCTTCGGCTGCCTCCGTCCCGTCCGAGACGCTTCGCCCACTGGTGGATGATTTGATCGCCAGTGATTTCGACGTGCTTCGCAGCCTGTCGATTTTGTTGTCCGATGCCGTGATGACTCGCTCGGTTCCCGATGCGATGTCGCCACAAGGAGTTTTGATCGCCGACGATCAACAATGGTCCAGCGCGGTGTCCGCCGTCCACGCGATGGCGGCTCGATCTCCGTTTCGGCGTCCTGGATCCGCTCAGCGTCGGTTGCAAGTCGCTTTGCTCGATGCCAAGCCAAACTGGCCGGGCGACAGCGGTCGCGACACGTTGCTGGCTCAGCCCCTGGGCAGCGAATTGTCCGCCGATGGCACGCCCTCAAACTCGGAAAAGCGTCGTCCTGAAAAGAACGGGGATCGCAAAACCGCGGTCGCCGCGACGGGGTATCCCATGCGATCCTCGATGATTGTTCCCGCGTGGATTTCTCAGTTGCCGGATTTCGACAGCCGCTTGGACCACGTCGCTCATTTGGCCGGTCAACTGAAACTCAACCCCTCCGAACGCGAACTGGCACACCAGGCCCTGGCATCGGGCGACGACGAGGCGTTGATCTTCGAACGGTTATGGTGGATCATCCGGCCCAACAGTTGATCGATTGTGGCCCGTGAACGGATCTGAATGTTTGTATGACCTCTCCAGCCTTCGGACAAATTCACGTTTCAGATTGCGTCGAGGGCATGGCGAAGCTGCCAGACGGCTGCATCGACCTGGCTTTTGCCGATCCACCGTTCAACATTGGATACACCTACGACGTCTACGATGACTCGTTGGAATCCGATGAATACCTGCAGTGGTCCGAAAACTGGATTCGCGGCGTGCACCGTGTTCTGGCCGATGATGGAGCCTTCTGGCTGGCGATCGGAGACGAATACGCGGCCGAACTGAAGGTGCTGTCGCAAAACATCGGCTTCCAGTGCCGCAGTTGGGTCATCTGGTACTACACCTTTGGCGTGCACTGCAAATACAAATTCACGCGGTCACACGCCCATTTGTTTCACTTCGTCAAAGACGAAAAGCACTTCAAATTCAACGCCGACGATCCAGCCGTGCGAGTGCCTTCCGCCCGGCAATTGGTCTACAACGACCGCCGCGCCAACAGCAAAGGCCGGATGCCCGATGACACTTGGATCCTGCGGCCCCAGGACCTGCCCTACGGCTTCACAGCCGATGAGGACATCTGGTACTTCCCTCGAGTCGCGGGCACGTTCAAGGAGCGTGCTGGGTTCCATGGCTGTCAAATGCCCGAACAGTTGCTCGGCCGCATCGTCCGGGCCTGCAGCGACCCCGGCGACAAAGTGCTGGATCCCTTCAGCGGCAGTGCCACCACCGTCGCTGTTGCAAAAAAGCTCGGTCGTGAGTTCATCAGTTTTGAGATGAGCGAAGAATATGTTTCGCTCGGAAACGAACGTCTCGAACAAATTCGTGTTGGCGATCCGCTCACTGGTGCCGCAGACCCTCTTCGCAGCGCCCCCGCCACCAACGGCAAGAAGAACGAAACCAAGGCGGAAAAGCTAGCTCGCGAGGAAGAAGAACGCCAACGCTGGGCAACCCAACAGGTGGGGCCTCAGATGGAATTCCAATTTGAAACCATGCGTGCGATGACCGATGGCGAACTGATCAACGCCTTCCGAGACATCCATGACGGCCACTCCGTCGATCGGGTGCTGCTCGATCCGGTCCTCAGCGATCGCCTGGAAACCGCGTGTCGCCGGATCTCCGAACGCGAACCCGCCGCGTCCCGACGTCAGCGACTGATCGAACTGCGCGCGTCCGGTGCACTGACCGCCGAAGGCATTCACACCGTGCGTCCCACCACGATCCCGACGACCACACTGGAACGATTCAGCTACGCCGCTGAATTGGCGTGGTCCAAACTCGCGCAGCATTACCCCGAACACAGCTTGGACGATATCTTCACCGATCCCAAGTTACTCGAAGAGTTTGATCGCGAAGCGTTGCTGCATGCGGCTGACGCCGATCCTATGACACTTCGTTGGTGTGCGACCCAACTGCGATCATGGGCCACCGCGGCTCGCGAGAACCAACCGAGTGAAGACGCACCAGAGCACTCGCCCCCAAAGTTCTCAGCAGCCAAAAACTGGACTGCCACCTCCGGGCCGAGTTCGAAAAGCGGCTCCGCAAAAGGCGGCCTGTACCAGGTGCTCGCCCGAGACGATTCCGTGTTGTTCGTGGGCGAAACCTCCGACTTCGCCGTTCGGTTTGGCGACCACCTCGCCAGCGAATCGGCAGAACGGTTTTGGCGAAACGAGGCCGGTGGCCAACCCAAAGTCCGCACCGCCCAACTTGAAAACCACGAAGGCCCCGAACGTCGACTCGCTCTTTGCCAATGGCTGCAAGAAAATCCGGCGACCTCACGGAACCTCGTTTCCTTGTGGAAGGATCTTATCGAAATTTAGTGACAACGATCCAGGATGTGAGATTGTTCAGACATTGTCTTGGTTCAGAAGGAACGGGAATTTGCGTTTCTGCGAGTTGAACATTGTGATGGCTTCCTGCCGGTGAATTCGGGCATCCTGCCCGAAAGATTTTTCGCATGATGGGAGAATCGAAGGGAAGAGTGACGGCATCTTTCGAGACCGCCGCCCTTCGATTTTTCACTCGGCGCGGCGCTCCGGCTGCTCCGCAGCAGGGCTCTATCCTCCGACCGAAGCCTTTGCAGTTTCTTACATAAGCGTGTCGTTTTCGCTTTTGCTGACAACGACGCGTACGGGCCTCCTCCAACTTGCGATCACGCTATGCAACCTCCGCTGGTTGGAATGGCACGCGATTCTTCGTTACCCGGCTTGTCGATATTGCTGTAGTGTGGCCACTCTTGTCCGACATCCGCAACTTTGACGGGCAAGAGTGCCCCTCCTACACGCGTTAAAACCTCGTTGACGACTCAATCGACAAGCGGTAACGCTTCGGGTTAAGATTAAATCAACAGGCCGCTAAGCAGGTCGGCAGGAATGATCGGGCATAGTCATGTGAGCCGTTTGGGCGTTAGCCCCGGTTGCACGTGGGAGCAACGACGCTTACCGAAACAGTCCAAATGCCGAAAGGCTCCTGCCGACCTGCTTCAACGCAAGCGTTCGCAGTGTCTCAAATTCAATCGGCGTAGCGCAGTCGGCTTTGATAGCTCAGCCCACTTAGGTTGCGATAACGAACGAATGAAAAATGTCACAATCGCTTTACTTCTAGCGATCGCTACGATTGCCTCCGCTTTTCTTGTTCGATCGCATCGTGAAAACCTCTTGTTGAAATCGGAGGCTGCTAAATTTGCGGAAACCGTCGAGTCCTACGAATGTTTAGTTGAAAGTCGAAATGAGAACTTGGCTCATTCCCGGCTCGGTACGAGCGTGCTTTGTCGACTGGCTTTGTCGGGAACCAACAACGACGTTTTCGATTTTCTTGACATGACACCGGTCGGATCACTGAATTGCAAGGTGATTGATTTTCCTGAATCGCCAGAAACAAAACTGCTCTGGTATAGTCAGAAGCGGGAATATGAAGAAGGAAAACCGATTTCTGTTCGGGAATCCCAAGCTCTCCGAGAAGAGGCCAAGTCCGTTTTGTTCGTTGTTGATTTCAAATCATTTGAGATTGTCGACCACGTGACGATCAAGAATTTCACTGGGGTATCAATACTCAGTGGGGTATTAATACAAGGTCCCTCTCCCTATCAATGTCGAGTGAGCTGCAATCTACCGAATGGAACGCCGGTCGAATACAAGGTTTTACCGACCGGGTTTGAACAAATTCAATAGTTGCCGGGGAGTCGTTGCCATTCGTACTGACACCTTTTACGTCACTCGGAAGCGGCGGGCGAGCCATGTGGAGGGGATCACGAGGGCGAAGACGCAGAGCGAGGGGATGGCTCCGGCACCGAGCATGGTGATCGCGGCCATCAAGGGAATGATCGCCATGATCGCGGACTTGATTGTGAGCTGAATGCGTTTAGGAGACGGGGATCGCCAGGCTGTCCAGCCTCTCGCAAGCGTCGGCACGATCATCAAGGCAATCGTGGCGGGAAAGATCAGCACGGGGTCAATTTGCCAACCACGGGTCCAATCCACTGGCACGTTCGCGGCCAGGAAGAGGCTGGCAACACGAGGGGCGAGCGCGAGCACCAGGCCGCCCAATGTCATCCCAAACCAGCCCCACGGAAGGTGCAGGCTGCGATCACCGATCGCTTCACGACGGGCGAACGTGGTGACCCCAGTGATGTAAAGTCCCATGCCGATTGCAAACGCGAACGAGACGGGTGTGATGTGCATCCAAACGGGCTCGCCGAGGACGGACACACGTCCCTGCCATTGCTCCGCAGGGATCACAGAATGAGCCGCCGTTGATCCCAGCAGGAAGCTCAACACGCGGCACCCACCCATCAACACGGAGGCGATGGGAGTGCGTTTGAAGGGGCCATCGTAAGCGACAATGCAGATGCTCAAGAGCAACGCGATCACACCTGGGACGGTGCCGATCAAAGCAGCCAAAACCATTCCCGCAACGAGCAATGCCCAGCCGACCCGCCGAGCATCCGCCAACCGAATCTCGCGGCGCGGGAGCGGCCGTTCGCTGCGTGCTCGGCGATCAGCGCGGATGTCAAAGACATCGTTGAGCACCATGCCGCCCCAGTACAAGGCGACTCCTGAGGCAACGACCAACGCCAAGAATGGCCAAACTGAACCAGCACGGTCATCACCCGATCGCAACCAACCGCTGGCGCCCAGCACCAACAAGAACGCGGCCGACACATCGGCGACCACCGTGAATCCGTTGGGCAGTCGAACGAGTTTCGCCCAAGAGAACAAACGCGTTCGGAGCGTGGCGTTGGCAGGAAGCGAAGAACGTGATGACTTGGGATTCATTAGCGCCGGAGCATTCGACTTTGACGTTCCGTGATCGCGATCCCGTAACGGGACAAGTAGCGATCGGTTTCGTTGGTGAATTCGACGTCGAGGTCTTGGTTTTCAAATCGAAAGCGACCGATCGGCGGAGGCGAGATCGGACGCAGCGAATACAGCTCAATCAAACTGATCAAAGGGCAATTCTGCATTCGTTGGCTGGATGTTCGCGGGACCGACGTGGAATCGTCAACCACACTGGTTTCGCTCGCTCGAGAATCTTGTTGGCTGGAAGGTTGGCCGCTTGGGTCTTGTTGTCCCGCCGCTGAAGACTCGTCATCGTTTTCGGAAGCTGGCTGATGGGCTGGGTCGCCCCAGTATTCGATTCGCAGCGGCAGGCCTTTTCCGAAATCGGTTTCAGGATCATTGTTCCGCGCGATCAACACCACGACTTGCGTGGGGCAGAGTTCCGGCCAACTCGTCGTGCCGAACTCTTCCAAGCGTTGAGCGCGCAGATCGTCACGCAACGTTCCCTTCACAATCCAAACGTCACGGCCTTCGAGCTGGCCGGATTGCAACGTCAGGTCATGTTCCGAGGCAATGGTGTCCATCATTTCCGTCCACCCGCCGACTCGGACGCTGGGTTTCATCGTGGTCGGAACCGCTGCCCCTTGCGAGCCACGTCCCATCAGCGATGCGAGTGAGTCGTTGACCCATTGGTCCAAGCGTCCCACATCCACCCGCCGCAAGGAAACTTGTTCCCCGATCTGTTCGCGGGTCCAAGCCAATCGCCCGTCGCTGACTTGTTGCAGCGTGTGTTTTCCCTCGCCGTCGAGCATCGTGACTTGCAAATTGAACTGGCCGGTTCCCTGGCCGGCTTGTTCGTAAGTCCCCACACCCAAAATTTCGCGGCCGCTGACCCAAACCCGTTGGCGAACTTTTGCATCAAACGCGGGTCCGTGACCGATTCGTTGGACTGTCTGAGCGATCAATCGGTCGGCAGGACCATTTGTTTTGGGCTCAATCGAATCCGCACCCCAGGCCTGAATTTCATTGCAAACCGCCGTCGCGAGGCCGCCCAAAAGGAAGCAGGCGAAAAGGCATCCCGCCAGTATTCCCAGTGTTTTCCGGGGTATCAGGCGACTTGCCAAGCTCCGTCGACTGGCGTCAGCAGCACCGTCGCTGTGCGGGTTCAGACAGTCAAAGCAGTCGTGCGGGTGAATCTTCATGGGGAGGTTATGACGATTTTGCCAAAGAAATGCCCTCTCGTGTGCCGATGAGCTGAGCAGTGACTGATCCTGACAGAACAGTTGCGGGGAAGAAGGGCCGATCCTAGGTCGTTTTCCCGCTTCGCGTCCAGCCAGATCTGGTCACAACTGAACACCACTGACTTTCCATTTTGATTTGATTCAACGATTGAATCACAACCAGTTCTTGTTCCACGCTGCGTGAAACCCGAACGAGTCGCTTGTCGACTCGTCCGATTCATGGCAAGTGTTGGGGGAAGAACCCAGCGACCCAAGACGGGGGAAAAGATGAAACGAATCGTCACTCATTTGGCGCTTGCGGCGGCCACGGCGATCCTCGCCACCGGATGTGTGCCGGTTCGCCACAACCTGCCTCCAGAACAGCGGATGATGCAACCAGGCCCAGGCGTCGGAGGCCCCGGTCCCGGTGTCTTAGGCCCACAGGCCTACGGCATGATGGGAGCCAACGCTCCTGCGGCTGCAACAGGCACAGAAGGCATGATCACTGAGGGAGCCATCGACGGCGTCCTCGGCGAAGTGCCTTCGAGCATTGTCCAGGCAGGACAGAACAACCCCGAAATTCAGCAAGTCGGTTTCCGTCAACTCGCCGGTGGCGATTGCGGATGTGGCGGCAGCTGTGGTGGCGGCGGATGTCTCAGTGGCGGATCGAACATTCCTCCTGGCGGCGGCGTGGCAATGATGCCACCACCCGGCATGATGCCTGGGATGGTTTCGACCGCCCAGGTCACTTTTGGCAACCCAGATGGCATGCAAGTTCGCTATGACCAATCCGGTGCCGGCATGTTCGACAGCGAACCCATGGTGGTTCCCGCTCGTCAGAACTTCCCACAAGGCGGTCTGTATCGCCTGAAGCTGACCAACATTCCTAGCCGTCCCGGTGTGGAATTGTACCCCACCGTTGAATTGGCCTACGCCAACCCACGGACCGGTGCGTACTTGGCTCACAACTCGGTGCCGATCCAGTTCACCGAAGAAGACTTCGACCAAGTCTTGACCGGTAACTTCGTCACCAAAGTCATCTACCTACCAGATCCCGAGTTCCAAGGCCCTGCTTTGGCCGGTATCGACACGCTTGTCAGCACCCGCCTCGATCCAGGCATCGACCCAATCGTCGAAGCCGACCGTCGCGGTAGCATCTTGGCGATCATCCGTTTGGGTGACAAAGACATCGAGATGGCTGGCGGCAACGGTGGCATGGCAATGGGCGGCATGATGGGTCCTCCGATCGCTGGCTTGCCCGCTCCTTTCGCTCCGGCAATGACCGACGGATGCGGCGGACCAGGTGCTGGCAAATCGGGCACACCGATGGGAATGCCCGGCATGATCGCTGGTGTCAACGCTCCTCAGTATGGGATGCCACACACTGGCACGCCGATTGGATTGCCTGGACCACCTCACATTCCATTGGGTGCTCCAGCCGGTTTGAAGAAGCATGTGATCCGCAACCACACTCACATGAACATTCCACAACCGGTTGAGAAGATGCGAATCGATGTTCGCCAGCAACCTGGCATGAGCTACCCCAACCCGGTCAGCCGTGTTCGGATCACCGAGCAGAACATCAACCCAGGCGTTCCAAACGGTCGGCCTCTCTACGACAAGGCCAGCCAAGGCGTTTACTAGTCAGTAACGTCCGAATTGGAAAGCCGGTGACAACCGAATGCAGTCAGGCTCACGGGCCTGACTGCTCAGAACCACGACGCGGTGTTTTGCTTCGGCAACGCACCGCATCGTCACTGCCCAGCGCAAGTGGCGTTCCCGAAAAGAATGAGCAACCGCTCAGAGCAAAATACCGCTCAGGGCAACTTTCGCAGCTGCCCGAGAATGAACATCGCAACCGGATTGAGACTCATGGCAATCGCACGCATTACTCCGCCCAGCAACTTGCTGAACGCCGGATGGGCTCTGCCGTCGCTCGCGATCGCCTGCGTGTTGGCAACCAGCCTCTCTTCTTCAGCGGCTGACCCATCCCAGTACCTCTCGTCCAACGGACAACATCGATTGTTCAACGGCGCAATGCCACCGGGCGTGATCGCGGCCACGCGTCAGATGGCTGGTCCAGGCGGCACGGCGGCAATGGGAGTGCAAGCTCCCTACTATCAACCCGTTCAAATCCGAGGCCCACAAGGCGTTCGATTTGCATTGCCTCAAATGGGCAGCTTTGTAGATCCCGAACCGGGGTTGATGGCAGGTTTGTTGGTCGGCCAAGTCTACCGCTTTCAAATCACCGGGATCCGCGGTGCTGAAGGCGCGGAGTTGTTTCCAACCTTGGAAATGGTCGACCGAACCTACCCGCCACCGGGATTGGCAACGCGTTATCCAGTGATCGTCACCCTCGACGAAGAAGACTTGCAAGCCGCATTGGATGGCCAGATGGTCACGCGAGTGATCTACCTCGAAGACCCACAAACCGCCGTGCCACTCGCTCAAGCCCCCACGACGGGCAGCGACACCGGCGGCGAAACTCCGATCGATGTGTCGCAGTTCCAAGACCCACTGCAAGTTGCCGATCGCCTCGGCCGAGTCGTCGCGATCCTGCGAATCGGCTCGCTCGCCCCGCCACGTTCCCACGAACTGGCACCCCAGTTTTTCTTTGGCTATCCCACCTGGGCACCCATCTTCAAGCCGGAATCATGATGCATCCAGCTCGCCTTTCCGAGATCGCGATCCTGTCGCAACCAACGAACGCCACTCGATCAAACAGTGCACCGATGTGCTTGGCTTGGTTGGCTGTTGGTGCTGCCGCGATGCTGATCAGTGGTTGCGCCACGCCGGTCGCCTCGCCCATCGTCTCTCCGACCGCCTCGCTCACCCAGCATCCGGTCCAACCGACTCAACCCGCTCAGCCATTCGCTCAGGCTCCGGCAGCTCCCACTGCACCTGCGTTGGATGTGGCATCGTTGTATGGATCGACTTCCGTGACCTCCAACGTTCCTGGGGCCGAAGCCACGATCGGTCAACCAGCGATCGCTCAAGTTGGCTTTCGAAATCAAACCGCATGCGGATGCGGCAGCACGGCCTGCGGCGGCGAATGCGGTTCAACAAACGGCATGGCCGGCGATTGCGTTGCCTGTCAGCCGATGCCTGCCATGCCCATGATGCGCACTCCGTGGGGTGTCGACCCACAAGAGTTCCTGTGCGACGGCGGGGACCAAGATCCACAAGCTCGGTTGACTCGAGGCGACATGATCAACGGCCTGCAGCCCGAAGACACCGTCACTCACTACACCACCGAGGCAGGCGACATTGAGTTCTCCGCCTCCAATCGTGTCTGCGTGTACTCACCTCGATTTGCATCGGTGCGTCGGATCACGGGAGCGATTGTGAATGATCGTTCGATCACCGTCGGCGGCACGTTTCAACCTGTGGGGCCACGTGGCATTGATTTGGATCAGCCCGGGTTGGTCATGACCGACACCACCAAGATTGCTCACAGCGAACTGACGCGACGCGTCGATGCGATGCGAGATCGCAATCGTGGCGTTCCCGTCGACAACGTTCAACAAATCGAAGTCGCCGAAGATGTCCTGGCGTTGCTGACCAACATCCGCCAACTCAGCTTGTCTGAATTGGACGAGTCCCAACTGGCACTGGTCGAACGCTTCGCCAACGCCGCCATCGCTTGGTCAATCGACGAATCGGTCGAAGTCGAGATCCAAGACTTGAAACCGCCAACGCTGACCCGCGACCAAAAGGTCGACGCCGTGGTGGTGTATGACTTCCCCGAGGCGGGACGCGTCAACCTGATCAAGTTGGCTGACAAACAACACGCACCGGTCGGCGACACCGTGACTTTCGCGTTGCGATTGCAGAATGTGGGTGACTCGCCGGTCAACGGCGTCGTCGTCACGGACAACCTGACCACGCGTCTGGAGTACATCGCCGAATCGGAATCCGCGACCATGGACGCCGATTTCAGCATCCAACCGAACCAAGCTGGCTCGGATCAATTGATTTGGAAGCTGACCGAGGAACTCGGTGTCGGTGAAACCGTCTCGATCGAATTCCAATGCAAGGTGCGATGAGCAAGCTGCTTTGAGTTCGACCAGTCAACAAAAAAAGCGTGACGAAGCCATTGCTTCGCCACGCTTTTTGATTGGGTGTTGAACTTCCGGTCTGGGTTAGCCCCACAGACCCGCAACGTCGTCGGCCAACAAGTCCAGCAGATCGTCGTCGTCCGAATCCGCCGTGGAGTTATCGACCACCACTGCACCGGTGGACGATGCATCGGTTGCCGAAGCAGCTCCGCCCGTGACCTTTGACTCTGCTGCCAAGTCACCGATCGCTTGATCCGAGGCTTCGCTGGAGAGCGTTTGAATGCCCGTTGAGATCGATTCGCCCGCAGCAGCAATTGATTCGCCGGCCGAGACTTCGTTCAGATAGTTGATGACTCGAAGAGCATCAATGGCACTGACGCGGCGGTCTCCGTTGACATCGTGGTAGTACAGGCTCGAATTCGCAGATCCGGGTTCGCCCGCAACGGCGGAATCCAAACGTGAGAGTTCGTTGATGACCAACAAGGCGTCAATGGCCGTGACCAAATTGTCACCGTTCACATCCGCTGGCAGGTTCGTGTTCTGCAGTGGCTCACCGCTTCCGGTGATCGTGAAGGACAGTGAATCATAGACGATCTGCGATGGATCAACTCGTTCGTCGCGGTCATCCAACAACGTGTCTTGGAATGGGAACCGGTCGGCTGGCGAACCAGTGATCGTTGCCGTTCCTGGTGCAACCGCTTCGAAGTACAGCGTCGCCAACAAGGGGCTGACGCCGGTTGCAGGGAGACCAGTGTCACTTCGGAGCGAACCGAATTCGTCGATCAAACCGGCACGCGTGTTGACGCCGACGGCTGCCGAGGAGTTGAATTCGTCCGCGAATTCAACATCAAATCCAAAGTCATCGCCAGAAATTGTGTCGGACGGGACGATGCGTCCGGTGTCGTAGAGGACATCGAGGAAGCCAGCGAAGACAGGATAGGGGTCCCGTTGCGTCAGGTCATCCGCGATAATACGAACACCAAAACGTTGGCCAACCGCGACGGTCGAAATCGGGTTGCCCGATTCGTCCACCAACTCGAAGTCGAACTCAGCCAAGGGGTCCTGATTGGCTCCCACGACCAAGGTCACTTCCGCGATGCTGGTGACGATTCCGAATGTTGGGCTGGAAACCGTGGTCACATAGGTGAACGAATCAAAACCACTGAATCCAATGTCCGCGGTGTACCCGATGTAGTCATCGGTTGGATCGTTGGGCGTGCCATTGTCGCGAACGAGTGCGGTGCCATTGGCAGCACCTTGATTGATCTCGAAGGAGATGACTTCGCCACTGGTTCCCAACAAGTCATTGTCGAGCACGTCCAGTTCGGATTCGGAAACACTGGTGATCAGCGATCCGTTGCTATCGAGACCTTCCGGGAAGGAATCATCCAACGCCGAAGGGAAGTTCGGTCCCGCCGGTGCAATCGCGACCTCAACCGAACCGTAGCGAATTTCGCCAAAGCCCAAAGCAGAGGACTGTTCGATCAAAATCGTTTCGCTGACCGCGGCATCAGATGGGTCAGCTTGGAAGACGGCAATGCCGGAACCAATTGCCTGCAGCGTGACAGTGAACAGTTCCGCCGGTCCGGTGTGCGAAGCGACGTCGTCACCAGGTCCATTGACGGACGACAGGTTCGAGATGGACTGAGCCGCACCGATTTCATCGAGCAGACCAGGTGTCAGTGAATTGCCGAGTTGGAAACTGCCAGGAGTTTCAAACTTAGGACCAAAGGTGATGTCAAAGGGGAACGCGTCGCTGGAGTTGGTATCAACGGTCGTCACCAACTCGCTGGAGTACAACACGTCCAAGAATGCAGAGGCCAGACCTTGTGGCGTTTGCCCAGGCAGGTCCCGCAAATCATCCACGCTGACTCGCAAGCGGAAAATGTCGCCTTGTTGCAAGGTTGGACGTGGCGTGTCGTTGACTTCGTCCAAGATTTCCAACGTGAACGATGCCAAGTCATCGGCATCGGAGTCCGGGTTGATCGAGACGGTCACGGTCGCAGTCGAGAAATTGTTCTCGCTGTCTTGAACCGTGTACATGAACTGTTCCGACCCGGTGAATCCAGCGGCAGGTGTGTACCGGACCGATTGGTTGTTCTGGGTCAAGACCACGGTTCCACCCGCGGTTCCGTTGGTGACAGACGCCAAGGTCAGTCCACCGGGAGCGTTCGACGCAATGTCATTGTCGAGAACATTCAGCGGGAATCCGCCGCTGCTGTTCGCGTTCGCTGGGATGCGATAGATGTCATCCAAAGCGATTGGGTCTTCGGTTTGGAACGTCACGTTGACGCTGACCGTGGCGGTTGCCACGTTGCCTTGCGTGTCAGTGACTCGGTACTGGATCGTGTCCTGTCCGACGAAGTTGTTTGGTGGCGTGTAAAGCAATTGCTGCTGACCAGCGGCACCGGCACTGATGGTCACAACCCCTTGGGTCGCGGCGGTGCCCTGCGTGGTGATCGTCAGCGGATTGGACGCCGAGTTGAAGTCATTGGCCAGGACATCGATCGGGAAGCCTTGGCTGTTGCGAGGCACCGAGACGCTGTCGTCATTGGCCAAGTCGCCGTCATTCAGAAGTCGAACGGCATAGTCTTCCACTTCACCCGTATCAACAAAACCTGTGGCCGAGATGTTGGTGTCTTGGCTCAGACGGAACCGAGCAAACGTGTCGAGCAGGCCGCTCGCCGGCAAAGTGAAGCTGGGCAGAGTCAAGGGAACCGAGCTGACACCAGTCGCAAGGACTTGGTTCGTGATGAAGCGTTCATCCGAATCAAAGGTTCCGCTGCCGTCGACGTCGATCCAACCTTGCAGGTAAGCCTGGCCACCGGTGGTGTTGTTGACCGTCACCTGGATGGAACTGGTCGTTCCGGGAACCAAGGGGCCCGTGAACAGGATGCCATCTTCGTCGGCACCATCACCCGTGGCATCGGCCGTGGGCTGCCCATCGCTCTCACGATCCACCGTGGCACCGAGAGTCAGACCACTGAGGATCCCGTGGCTGGCACCATTGGATGCACTCAAGGTTCCGTACGTGTCCGGAGCATCACCAAAATCGCGAGACGACCGGCCACCGAAGTTGAAACCCTCTGCTGGTCCGCTACCGGGCGTGACGACGTATTCGCCGGACAACGGAACGGTTGCTTCGAACCCAGCCTCCGCGACTTCGCGAATCGCGTAGGAATAATCCACCTCGGACAAGTCGAGCGTATACAAACCGTCCTCATCGGTGAGCGCGAATGGCTCACCCAAGTCAGGACGATCATCGCCGTCCAAGTCGGCATAGATGTAGGCACCTTCGACACCAGGTTCGCCTGGATCATAGACGCCGTTTTCGTTCACATCTTCAAACTTCCGGCCGGTCACATCCGACAGCAACTGACGGAAACCAAAGCTCGGCAGCGTGCTGCTGCTTCCCAGAGTCACCGAACGACTGACGGGGGTCGTTGCCACGAAGTTGGAAGGCGTCATCGCGATGACGTTGTAACTGCCCGACGCACCGAACAAGCTGTAGGTGCCATCGGCAGCGGTGACCGTCGAAGGATCGGCTGAACTCAACAGGCCATCGCCGTTGACGTCCAAGAAGACAGTGACGCCACTGAGTCCCGAGTCGCCAGTGAACGTGCCGTCGCCATTGATGTCGTTGAAAATCCGTCCGGTCGCACCGGAGCCAACCGTTCCGGTGGACAAACCGTAGGCGATCGAATGAGCGGTGTAATTGGTACCGAAGATGCCTTCAACCAATGAAAAGATGTCTGTTTCAAAGGACGAAGGGATGTCGTCCGCCGTGCCATAGATGCCGTCAGGGCCAAGGCCGACCAGTTGATCATCGGCGATTGGGTCGCCACCTTCATCGCTGACATTCGCGACCAAGTTGGTGCCGTCGGTGTGCCGAATGCCCAAGATGTGGGCTGCTTCGTGAGCCGCAATGCCGCCCAAGTAAGTCGCCAACACGTCGAACTCACTCGATCCCGCCGAACGGGGAAACGCTTGAGCGAACGGAACCCAAGTATCCAACTGAACAATGGCGTACTCGTCGAGCTTGAAGTTGCCGACGTCAACGGATTCAGCAACCGTGGCTTCGAAGCCATAGTTCGTTGAGGTTCCCGTGACCAAAACACGAGACACATTTGGATTGCTGCCGGGATCAGCGTGCTGCAAACTATTGAGGATCGTGACCCCATAGTCGCCAGGATTGCCCGTCGAGTCGTAGTCGCCGTTGATGTTCTTGGCACCCACGTCTTCGAAGATGCGTTCCACTTCAGCCGCAATCGACAGTTGCAAATTCTCGATGGCACCCGCTGCTTGGTTGACCACTCCCAATCCGCTCAAGGTTTGTTCGATGCCAGGGATGAACGCGACCCCACCCAGGATTGGATCACCAGCGGGGGCATAAATTTCTCGCAGAACCGCCCGTGGGAACACACCGCCGTCAAAGTCCAAGAAGATGACCTGCCCTTCTCCAACTGGCAGACTCTCGGTCACGGGGCGATACGTTCGCAGCCCCAAGGTGTAATCGACACTGGTCGACTCACCCGAAACCATCACATAGTAAGTTCCGTCTTCTGGAACGATCTGAGCAAAGGCTTGGTTGCCCAAAGTTTGAAGCGGTGAGTCAGCGGGGTAAGTGTTGAACTGGGTCGTGGAGCCATTGAGGACGCTGTCCACGGCGAACCAAACTTGGCCGCTGGGCAGCATCACCGTGAATTGAGCGGAGCCACCCAAAGTTGCGACATCCAAGATATCGCCGGCTTCCAGATTGAACGAGAACACGTCGATGTCGGTGGTGACACCCAAATTGCCACGCGGGAAAATCCCAGCGGTGCCACTCAGGTCGATTGTGTCACGCTGCCCTGCACCGTTCCCCAACGGCAGGAACTCCGCATCCTGAAAGAAATCGTTCTCGCCAACTTCCCCACGAGATTCCGATTCCGACATCGGGAAGGCGGCGACGGTTCCGACGTTGCGAGGACCGTCGTACTCGTCCAAGGCAGGGGTACTGGGCACAATGCCACCCGCCGCCAAGAGCTGGCGGGTTTCCAACCCTTCCATCATCAGACGGCGTTTCTGGGTTCGTTTACTTCGCCGGTCGCTGCGGCGTTTCGAGCGTCCTTTGCCCGCGTTGGAATCGGATGGATTTCGCTCCGTAGCGGTTTGAGAAGTCCAATCCGACGACGGTTGAGAAGGCTGACGATGAATCATCGAGGGTCTCTGGCAGGATGGGCCCCTGGGGACCAGAAAAGGGGAAGCAGTGCTGTCACACACCTGACGGCGTTTCCGTGACGATGCGGAAGTGGCCACAAACAGCAAACCGCGACAGCGAGTCTAGTTAGGGGCGATGCGGTGTCAACGAAATGCATACTTTGTGACGTCAACACGATCGACAAAGTTCCCCGAATGAATCGTCCACCTCCTACAACCCGCACAACCAGCCCCCATTGGACCCGCTGAAACCAGCGATTGGGACAGCAATCATGCCGAATTGGCGGACTTTTCCGGTCGCCAGGAGTCGATTCGACCGGAACCATCGACCTAGTCGATGTCACTCTCGGTTCCGGACCAATCCGTTTGTCCGCTTCCAGATCTCTTCGCCTCCTGTTTGGATCGCTCATGTTTGGCAAATCCCGCGCGTCTTCAAAATCGACTTCGGCCGCCGAGACGCCCACCTGCTCCATGAACAGCCCGTTTTCCCAACGAATCCTGGGCATTTGGCGGGTCGGCAGATCGATCGCCCAGGGCCAGGGGACGGAGTTGTTTCTCGCTCAACCCGCCGATGCCGCGGACAGCCCACGCTGGGACTACGTCTTGAAAACGGCCAGTTTGACAGGCAACGCAAGCGTCCCGGCCATCCAACCGGCTCGACGTTTCGCTCAAATCATCGCCTCCGCAGGGATCACACACCCCAACCTGATGCCGATCCTGGACGAATCCGCCCATGGCACGTCCCCCTACGTGGTGATGCCTCGTTTGGACGCCATGAATTTGACGAATCGAATTTCAAAAATCCCTCAATTCGCGCTGCCGGTCGCTCTCTGGTGGACCCGGCAACTCGCACAAGCCACGCAGGCCCTGCATCAAAACGGCTGGATTCACGGCGACATCAACCCCGACAACGTGCTGGTCGATTCCCAGGGACATGTGACTCTGATCGATCTGGGGCACGCTGCGAGAATTCATTCGCCGATGCCGCCTCTGTTCCGTGGAACCCCGGGATACGCTGCTCCAGAACTGGCCGCCGGAAACACAGCCGCCCTGCCAGCCATGGATGTGCACTCCCTCGGCCAGATTCTGCTGCAAACGTTGGCGTTGACCGAGCCCACTCAGTCCCGCAGCGTCGAACCCGTCGCTGAGTTGATCGAAGAAATGGTGTCCCCCGATCCGCTCGAACGCCCCTCGACGAGCAACGTCGTCGCCCGACTGCTCAAACTCGAAATCGAGACGCTGGGATGTCACATCGTTCCCGAGCGAAGCACGATTCGGCGTGCCGCCTAGTGCTGACTTCGACGTGCCCGTCAGGATGACGGCTTGACCTCGGATAGGCCGGCCGGTTCATGACTGCTCCTTTCCGAATCGTCCGCGGCGGAAGGTTTCGGCAGGAACCAGGACCATGCGATCAAGAACCCACCTGTGATCGCGTACCCCGCCACGTATTCCATCACCTTGGCAACATGCTCGCCCGGCAATCCCAACGAGCTTGATTCGCCAAACAAAAACGGGACGAACAAGCGATTGCCCACGATCGGCGAATGCATCACGCCAAAGCAGGTCAACACCGCGGCCCCCAGCATCACAACGCCGGCCCGAATCAGCTTGCGGTCAATCATCGACGCAAGTGTCCAAGACCACAGCAACCCGGTCACGATGAAACCGTTGCTGAGCATTCGCAAGGTCTGCAGGTCATGCTTCAACGGACCGCCCACCAGCGAATCCATCGTGTGCCCACCTGCGAGCATCAACGAATCCCCAAAGATTCGATCTGGCAAACTCATCGCTAAATACGCCAGCGCGGGCAGGCAAGCGATCACGACCGCCGCGTAGTGCTTGCGTGGCGTTGCGGTGAAGGTTTGCGCCGTGATCTCCAACCCAACGAACACCAAAATCGGATACACCGCCGGCGCGGGGATCCAAGCATTCAACAACGCAAAGTAACCAACGATTCCCGCTGACCCGACCAGCAACGCGGTTGCCAACGTGTACGCCGCCCGGCCACCCATCGCTTTGTAAGCCGGGTGACCGATGTACGGTGTGGTTTGAATCACACCGCCCGACAGCCCGGCCAAAAAGGTCGCCACGGCTTCGACGCCCAACACCGTGCGTGCATCGTATTCATCGCCCGCCGAGGCGGCGGATTCCGTGCAATCAATCCCACCAACCACCGTGGCCAATGCGAACGGCAACACAAACGGCAAGAACGGAACCGCATCGGGAAACGCGCCCCACCATGTCCCCTGCCACGATTCCATCCACTGGGTCGGAAACCAAACGGTCGGCTGAGTCGTCGGAAATTCATACCCGGCCACTCCAAGCAAACACAACAAGTAGTAAACACTTCCGGCAACGATCAACGCCCCCAGCGTCCCCGGGGTTCGACCGGGCAAAGGCAGGTGAGCGATCAACGTCCCCAGCACCATCACCAGCGCCAACAAACCTGGCAGGGGCGAACCCAAAATGTGGGTCAGAGGAAAAAAGCTGATCAACACCAATGCGATCGCAGCCAACGAACCCAACAAGCCAGCGCGCGGAATCGCATCCCGAACGACTTGCCCGAACGGAGCCAAGATGAGCTTCAACACCCCGCACATCACTGTGCACCAAATCCCGATGTGCCAAGTGTGACGAGCCGCTTCCAACTCCGTCATTCCACCCGCCCGTGCTGCCAAGAACGCGGGCCCCAACACCAACAGAATCATCCCAAACGTCGACGGCGTGTCCAAACCCAGCGGCATCGCCGTCACGTCGTCTCGGTTCTGCCGGCGTCCCATCCGCAAGGCAATGAAGAAGAACGCGATGTCACCCAGCATCACCCCCAGCGCCGTGCCGGGAACCATGTGCGTGACCGTGAACTCCGCTGGCAATCCAAACCCCGCCAACAACGCGGTCATCAACAACAACCCCGCCACGTTGTCGAGCATCAATCCAAAGAAAGCATTGATGTCGCCCGTCGTCGCCCACCATATCGCCGGAGATTTCTGGTCCGTTGTTTGCTCTGCACCAGACATGAAAAACCTGTTGTTGACGAATCGAGCGGGTTGCGATCAGCACTGCCTCATCCGAGGTGCTCTAGTTCTAACCGGATTCAACACTCCAGGGAGGCAACACACGCGATTCATCCCGGAGCGTTTCCAAAACGAGCCTTGTGCTGCGAACAACGGCGTTTGCATCTCAAATCCGCTTCGATTCCACTGATGCCACCCCGGATTGCCCTAAGTCCACTTCACCGATCCATTGACTCGTTTCCCCCAAGCCATCGGAACCACCATGAAGTCCATGATCGTCATTCCCGCTCGCTTGGCATCGTCCCGCCTCAGCCAGAAATTGCTGTTGCAAGCGGGTGGCAAATCCGTGCTGCAGCACACCTACGAAGCCGCAATGAGATGCTCCGTCAGCGAGGAAGTCATCGTCGCAGTGGACGATCCACGCTTGGCCGCCGAAGTCGATTCCTTCGGTGGACAAGCTCGACTGACCAGCGTCGAGTGCCAAAGCGGAACCGACCGGATTGCAGAAGTCGCCCTGCTGCATGAAGACATCGATATCTTCATCAACGTTCAAGGCGACGAACCGGAGATCGATCCCAAGACAATCGATGCGGTCGCCCAATTGCTGATGCAACATCCCGAGGCAGACATTGCCACCGCTGCCTGCCCCATTCGCGATCGCGAACGCGTGGAAGACCCCAATTGTGTCAAAGCGGTCCTGGGCGATGACCAGCGAGCGATCACTTTCAGCCGTGCCGCTGTCCCCCATCCTCGCGATGGATTGACCGACGCCTTGCTGAATGCGGAACCAGCGAATTACTGGCAGCACATCGGACTGTACGCCTACCGCCGAGACTTTTTGCTGTGGTTCGCGATGCAACCGCCAGGAAGGCTCGAGCAAATCGAAAAACTCGAGCAACTGCGGGCCATCGAAGCGGGCAAAACGATCGTCGTCACTCCCGTCGAGTCGTCGGCGCCTGGGATCGACACCCTCGAAGATTTTCGCGAATTCACCGCACGAATCGAATCGGTGTGACCAACCGTTGAGCAATCAACGAAAGACTCCTGCCGACCGGCTTGGCAGACCACCGCAGTCTTCCCTTGCGAGTCGAGAAACTCGTCGACGGTTCGTTGATTGAGCGGTTCCCATCCAAAGTGCTTGGCAATCCTAGCCCGCCGCGTGACGGCTTGCTGATTGAGTCAGCTGGAACGCGATAGCGTCCGGTTCGTCTTCGGTATTCGTGAGCGAGCGCTGGCCTGCTAAATCATTGGGCTTGTGGCGGTCATGCGTTTGCGCAAGTTTTTATCCCGGTAGGGATGAAGAAAGACAGAAGCCGGAAGAAAAATTGCTTTCGCGATCAGAACGCCAACAGCAACGATTTCGCAGTCCACGCTAGCGTCCCTCGGCTGATTGCTCAATCTGCGAAACGCACTGAATCAACAGCCTGGTGAGAGAGGGACCGCATTGAGTCCCTTGATCTGAACGGCAGGCCGCCCCAAATGACTAGCGACGACCAAATGGGCGACTGGTCCCACGTCCGGATTGCACCCCATCGGTACCGATCACGACGCGTCGAAGTGGACGGTAGGTCAATGGGGTTTGCTCAGCGCTCTCCACCCAGCGAACAGTGTTGCCATACACATGGAACAATCGACCCGGGCGTTCGGCAATGGGCGTCGCCTGAATTTGAGCTCGGTACTCACCAGTCGGCACAACGACCGGGCTCCATTCTTCCGCAACAATTCTTGCGGGACTGCTCGCCAAGGAGGTTCCCAAACTCACTGCTGCCAACAAAGCCAACACAGAACCGGACAAAGAACGCATCGCTGATTTTCTCCTGAAGAAATGTCTGAACCTGCAAACATACGCCAAGAAAACAGCTTAGGCAATTTCGGTCAACCTTTCCGGCCAAAAAACACCTCGCAGTCCAACCAGCTTGGAAAAAGGAGGTGAATCCACCCAGTCTGTTAGGGGGAATCACGCGCAGCCGGTCGCGTTGAAGATGCCTCGACACGAAAAAGCCCGGTCACAAAGTGCCGGGCTGATTTCAGATCCGCGCCAAGCGGCATTCATATCCGCTGGACAGGGTTTCACTACAAATCGACGGAAACCGCAACCGGCACTTCGTCGACAATGTTCTCGTTGGCCGGAGACGTCATCTTCGCATCACTCAACGTGATGGTCACGAACAAGCCGACAAACACAAACGACGACAGGAACACGATCAGGTTGAACGGTTTATCGAACGCCAAGTGCATGAAAAACAAAGCGACCAAGACCGCCTTGATGGTGGCGATGAACATCACAATCGCAATGTCAATGCTGCCCAAGTCGAAGTTGGCCTGAGCGACGGTCACGATCGTCAGAAAAACAAGTGCGATGAACACACCGAACAGCAGCGGCAACGGAATGGGGTGCGCGAAATCGCCCTCGGCATGGCCGTCGTGCGAGTGTGCCGAATCGGTGTTCGCGGAATGTCCGTGGTCAGACATATTGCAACTTTCGAGAGGTCGTTGAATGAGGAGGAATGCGAATGAACTGCTCCGCGGCTGAACTAGCGAATCAGGTACAGCAGTGGGAACAGGTAGATCCAGATCAAGTCGACGATGTGCCAGTACAGGCCGACGTAATCAACTGGGCCAAAGTAGTGTCGATTGAAGTCTTGGCGGATCGCACGGATCAACAGCCAAACCAGCACACCGATCCCAGCCAAAATGTGAATCGCGTGAACACCGGTCATGCAGTAGTAAATCCCAAAGAACACACCGGCTTGTCGTGGTGTGTTGACGTTACCTGGGATAGTGGAGATCCCCGCGTCACTGGTGGATGAATCCTTCAGAATCTTGCCTTCAGCCATGGTTTGCTGAGTCTGTTCCGCGACCACCAAGTCCTTCAGACCGGTGTTGGTTTCGTTTTCAGCGAGCAGCTTCACCGCCGCGTAGTCATCGCCCAAAGGCGTTTGGACCATGTTGGCGTCGGATTCGTCCGCGACTTCTTCTGCATGATCAACGGTCGCCACGGCGTGCGAATGATCTGCGTCGCCGTGTTCCGCATCGGCATGATCGCCAGCTGCAGCGACATGCTCATCACCATGATGCTCGCCACCGGACTCCAGAATCGTGCCCAGTCCAACGCCCCCGAAGAAGCTCAAAGCGACGACCAACAGTGGCTTCGCACAAGCGTACTGAAAGGCATTGCCCGAGATTTTCGAGACAACCAACCAAATGAAGACGCCCGCTGCGATCAACGCAAACGGAGCACACAGGAAATACAAACTGTTCGTCAGGAAGAACGCCGTCGACTCCGAGAAGCCGTGCAACTCCACCATCTGAGCGGCGGTCGGGTGCTCGTTGGCAGCACTGTAGAAATACGTTCCCGGCGGCAGCAATCCCATGCCCCATTTGTGCGAGTATTCAATCGACTTCACACCCAGGAAGACCATCGCACAGGACAGCGTGGTCGCGATCAACGCGACCAACTTCTTGTGCTCTTCCGTTTGGGAACAGCGAACGGCCCACGCCATCGTCAGCGAACTGAATAGCAGCACACCGGTGTTGATCGCACCCAATTTCGTGTTCAGGAACTGGCTGCAACCCTCGAAGACTTCCGGTCGAAGCATTCGGAGGATGGCGTACGCACAGAACATTCCACTGAAGAACAAAATCTCCGTGACCAGGAACAACCAAATGCCCAGCTTGCCGCTGTCAAATTGCTGTTCGGGGGTCTCGAAATGGTGCGCCAACCAAGATGGATGATCGTGATCGTGCCCATGCGAATCATCCGCGTGAGCATCGGTTGGTGAAGATACGGAGTCGATCGTTGCCATGAGCGGTGGGCCGACGTGTGAACTGATTCAAAACGGAAAGCGGCACCAATCCGATGCCGCGGGATTTATAACAAGTGCCCCCGAACGTCGCACGATCCATCAAGATGGACAATTCGACGCAGGGCAGATCTCAACTACTTTTGGCCGCCAGCATGGGCGGGAACTTCATCAGGCGTGGACTCAGGAACCAGTTTGCGTTCTGGCTCCGTCATGACGTATCGCTCGTTCTCAGCGTCCCATTCCAGATTGTGGAAATCGTATGGATCGCCAACAACGGGTGGACGTTCAAAGTTGTAGTACGGCGGTGGGCTGGTGCATTGCCATTCCAACGTCACGCCACCCCAGGGGTTGGCAGGGGCACGACGGCCTTTGGCCAGCGAAACCATCAGCACGATGAACGCATACAGCAAACCAACTCCGAGCAACAAAGCACCAAACGTGCTGAGCTGATGCAAGAACGCGAACTCGGGATCGTAAGTCGCGTAACGACGAGGCATCCCGCGGCTGCCCAAGACGAACTGTGGCAAGAAGGTGCCATTGAATCCGAGGAAGACCAACAGGGAGGCAATTCGCCCGTGAGTTTCGTTGTAGAGCTTCCCGACCATCTTCGGCCACCAGTGGAACACACCACCGAGGAAAGCGATCAACGTTCCACCAACCATCACGTAGTGAAAGTGAGCGACCACAAAGTACGTGTCGTGAAGGTGCAGGTCCGTCGCCAAGGTTCCGAGGAACAAGCCGGTCAAACCGCCGATCGTGAACAAGAAGATGAACGAGATCGCGTAACACATCGGCGTCGTCAAGCTGATCGAGCCCTTGTACATCGTCGCCAACCAGTTGAACACCTTGATCGCCGACGGCACCGAAACCGTGAACGTCAACGCGGAGAACACGATGGTGGTCAACGAGCTCATGCCTGCGGTGAACATGTGGTGTCCCCAGACCAAGAAGCCCAACAGAGCAATCGCGATCGAGGAGTAGGCGATGAAGCGATAGCCAAAGATGTGCTTGTGACTGTGAACACTGATCAATTCGCTGATGATCCCGAAGGCTGGCAGAATCATGATGTACACAGCGGGGTGACTGTAGAACCAGAAAAAGTGCTGGTAGGTCACCGGGTCGCCGTTGAATTCAGGATCAAAGATCCCGATGTGCATCGTGCGTTCTGCGATCAGCAGCAACAACGTGATCCCGAGGACGGGCGTTGCCAACACCTGAATGATGCTGGTCGCGTAAGTCGCCCACAGGAACAAAGGCATCTTGAACCAGGTCATGCCCGGTGGACGCATCGTGTTGATCGTGACAATGAAGTTCAGACCGGTGAAGATCGAACTGAATCCCAGAATGAAGGCACCCAAGGTGGCCAAAATCACCGAGGTGTCAGTCGTTGTGCTGTAGGGCGTGTAAAACGTCCAACCGGTGTCCAACCCGCTGCTAAACAAGGCGCTCACGAAGAACAACGCCCCAAACACCCACAGATAGAAACTGCTGAGGTTCAACCGCGGAAAACCAACGTCCTTCGCACCCAGCATGACAGGCACAAGGAAGTTCCCCAGTGCCGCCGGGATACTCGGGATGATGAACAAGAACACCATGATCGCCCCGTGCAGGGTGAACACTTGGTTGTAGATGTTGTTGCCTTCGGCGCCCGTGAACAACAATCCATCGGGCTTCAACAGGTGCAAACGAATGGCAAGGGCTAGCAAACCACCGATTGCAAACGCGCTCACCACGCCGATCAAATACATCATCCCGATGCGTTTGTGATCCAGCGTGAACACCCAGCTGAGGATGCCCGAGGAGTTGGTCAGGTAGTTTTCGCGTTCGGTTGGATAACCGGGGTCGCGAGCGCCCGCAGGGAGTGTTGCATTGGACATATTGGCGTCCCTTCTGGAGACCGTAAAACGTGTCGGTGATGGGTGTGCTTTGAAAAGGCTTCAGTCAGTTTACCGAATCAGCCTGAATCTCTAAACGAATTATTCGGCGGATTCTGCTTCCGGTTCAGCCTCGGCGGCGGCCGGTTGCGACGATGCGTTGGCACTGATCGACTTCAAGTAAGCGATGATCGAGGCAATGTCGTCGTCGCTGAGCTGCCCTTTGTAGCTCGGCATGACAGGTTGATAACCCGCGACAACCTTCGCCTTGGGTGCGAGAATCGATTCGCGAACGTAGTTTTCATCGACGAGTTGATTCTCACCGGTGGTCAATCCGTGCTGGCTGCCGTAAACGTCCTTGAAGGACGGGCCAACCAGTTTCGAACCGTCGACCGAGTGGCAACCGGAACAACCACGACGGCCGTAGAGCAACTCGCCCCACTCTTCCATCGAGACTTCACCGCGACTGCTGTTCGCCTTGATCCAGGCGTCCAGGTCCGCTTGCGTTTCGTGAACGACGACCACGGTTTGCATTTCGGAGTGGTTCGTGCCGCAATACTCGGCACAGTACAGGTCGAAGAACGTGTAGCCCTCGGGCGTGACTTGCACCTCTTTTTCACCATCTTCGGTTTCGATGGTGTGGACTTTGTCGTAGTCCCAGGCGGTGCCTTCGTTTTGCTTCTTCAGCTTGGCAAGTTGCTCGTCACTGATCTGTTCGCTGGCAATGGTCGGTTGGAACCACATGTAGTTGTACCGACCCGGCACAACGTCCTTCTTCACGCGAAAGGCGGGGATGAACACACTGTGAATCACGTCGGTGCTGCGCATCGACAGCTTGGTGGGTTCATCTTTGACGATGTGCAATTCGGGGTGGAACGTGCCGTTCCCGTAATCCATCGTCCAACCCCATTTGAAGGCTTGGAGACCGATGTCGTAGGAACCTTCTGGCGGACTCCGCATGTCGAGGAACGAAATCGACCCCTGAACGAACATCCAGACCAACAACACCGACGGCCCGATTGACCAGGTCAACTCCAGCGTTGTGTGGTGCGAAAGTTGGCTTTCAGCCTTGGTCCCGCGAGCCTTGATGTACTTGAACAGGCACCAAACCATGAACACCATCATCGGCACGAAGAATGCCAAGCTGATGTACAGGATCAGGTCATAAACCCAATCAACTTCTTCGGCGAACGATGAACCTTGGATGGGAAACCAAAAGTCCGCGTTTTTGTCAGCCAACAAAGTTGGAAACGTCATGGCGAGCGATTCGATTGCAGGAAACATTTGAGTGAATGATTTTCAGGTCGCAGTGGATTCGGTTGTCTGGTCTTGCTGAGGTCGCAAGCGATCGTCAGTCGGCATTCCCGTGCAAATGCCACTGCGTTGGTTTCAAAGGTGCCGGTTCCGATGTGCCATCGGGACCCGCGGTTGAGTTGATGTTGCCGTCAGGTGTTTCGTCGTCGGTGGCGTTGGCTGGCGAACCTTTGCGGCCTCGCCAATAAGGCAGCAACGCCAACCCGAGCAAAGTGATCGTCATCCCACCGCCCAAACGCATCAGCTTCCAAGCCTGCGGAACGTAACTGTTTTCGTTTGGGTCATAGCTGTAACACCACAGCACAAACTGATCG
This sequence comes from Rhodopirellula islandica, assembly GCF_001027925.1. NCBI lineage: Bacteria > Pseudomonadati > Planctomycetota > Planctomycetia > Pirellulales > Pirellulaceae > Rhodopirellula > Rhodopirellula islandica. The sequence continues at coordinate 31,237 of NZ_LECT01000028.1, forward strand.
ACGATCCCGCCCACATTGCCTTGACCAGCCTCGACCAACGCCAACTTCATCTGGTCCGGGGGAAAGGCAACGCCAAGCGAATAACGCGTGATCACACCGTCGGGTGAGACAAACGCCAGCATCGCCGGGTGAGCGTACTCTTTGGTGCGGGGGTTGTACTTGTAGGAGAAGCCCACTTCTTTGGCCAAGCGTTCCACGTTGGCCTTTGTCGTTCGTGTGAACGACCATCCCTCTTCTGCCTTCTCATGCGAAGGAACTTGTTCGACGTATCGTTTCTTCGTGTCGCGAAGTCGTTGATCGGTTTCGGTCGGGTCGATGCTGACACTGAGCAACTGAAAATCTTCACCAATCTTCAAGTCGTCCATCTGGTCGAGCGATTGAGCGAGCTGATTCAGTTGCACGTTGCAAAGCATCGGGCAGTTGCTGTAGTTCAGCGTCAAAATCAGCGAACGTTCACCATCGAGGTAATGACTCAGCGTGAATTGGCGGCCCTTCGAATCGATCAGCTTCATGTCGCCGGGCAGTTGATTGCCCAAACGCTGCTCCACGGTGACGTTCTCCACTCCCATTGGCACACCATCGTTCAGCAGAACCGGTGCTCCCTGTTCCATGGCCCCCGTGCTGGGCTGAGCCGACACAGGTGATCCGACGCCAGCCACGAACGCGAACATTCCGGCCACGAACACCCAACTTGCCAGTGGCAAGCGGTTGGTCATTCGGCGGGAAACGAGCGTATTCATAGTGGATCGCTGGGGAGGGATGGGTTGAAAGGGTCGTGGTCTCAGGCTTCGTCTTGCGAACCGGCCTTCTTGACCATCTTCTTCATCGCGTCTTCGACGGGAATCGTCACATTGCCCGTTTCCGGATCCACGCCGTAACGCGAAATCTCAGCGGATTGGTCCGCGAGCACCGCGTTCTGGCGGGAATACGAAGCCGATTGAACCTTGCGTTCATCGACAATGTCCGCCATCGCGAAGTACAGGACCTGGACCGCTAACACGGTAACCGCAGTGACCAAGATCGAGATCACGCTGATGACCGCGATTCGTTTGACATTGAGGTCGTCGTAGGCTGCCATGAGTAAGGATTCAGTAGAAAGGAGATGGGTGGGGTCCGAACAGCGGCAAATTGCCGCAAAACGCAGATCGGTTTAGAAATTTTCGAATGCCAGCGACTCACCCAAGCGAGGGTCGCGAACCGGCACCACACGAGTTCCAGCGGCCAATTTGAGCATCAAACCCAACATCAGAGCGATCATTCCAATCACGCAAACCAGTGTCGCAATGATTCCGGCTGCACCGCCCAAGCCCATTCCGGCTTCCGGGATGATGATCCAGTACAGGTCAACGAGGTGCAAAACCAAGATGTAAGCCGCCCAGCAGGAAATCAGCCAAGGGCGACGCCGAACGTGGCGGCTCATCGTGCCAGCAAACGGCAATCCCCAGTGCAGGATCATCAGCACCAACGAGACGTTGAACCACCCGTTGGTCGACCGTGTGTAGAACCAGTGAGTTTCCTCAGGGATGTTGGCGTACCAAATCAGCATGTATTGGCTGAACGAAATGTATCCCCAGAAACAAATGAACCCGAAGATCAATTTGCCCAAATCGTGGTAGTGCTCGACCGTGACTTCGTCTCGCATCGCACCGGCTCGCTGCAGCAAAAAGCTGAACAAGCAGATCGCACAGTGCGCGGACAGAATGCTGCCGGTGAAGAGGTACACCCCGAACATGGTCGAGAACCACATTGGAGCCAGGCTCATCACCCAATCAAACGCAGCAAACGATGTGCAGAACGAAAACGCGATGACGGCAGGGCCACTGCGAGCTTGCAGCTTTTCAGTGATCGTGATCTCGCCCGTCTCGTCTTGGCGTTGGCTACCGCGGTAATACCAGGCGGCGATGCCACACCAAACGGTCAAGTAGATGAGCGACCGAGCGACGAACCAATTGGGGTTCAACCAACGTTCCTTTTGCTCCCAAATCGCACTCGGGATACCGTGCTCGGCTTGGTAACCCTCGGCGGACCACACATACAACGATCCAGTGTAGGCCGAGACCGCGATGGGAATGAACAGCAATGCCAATGGAATGACCATGATCATCATCAGCTCCGCGACGCGTCGTACCACGACGCTCCATCCCGCACGCGACAGGTGCTGGATCAAAACGAAGAACAACGACCCAATCGCAAGGGTCAGGCAGTACATGTAAGCCACCAAGTACGATGACATCCCGAATCGACCGCCGACGGCCGAGTTGGAGAAGAACGCACCGCCGACCAGTGCCACGATGCCCCCGATGATCATGGGCAACGACAACCCAGCCAAAGAGGCGGGAAGTTGAAATGCCGGGTCATCGGCAGGCTTGATAGCGACCGCTTTGTGTGACATGGGAGATGTGAGGGCTGAGACTAAGTGATGTGATGACTGGTTTGATGCCGGGTGGTCCGGCGTCGGACGCTTGCGTTTCTCGGCTGGGGCGGTTGCCCGCCTGCCGATCACAAAAGCGACCTACTCGGCGTCGGCGGCTTCTGCCGCCTTGGCTGCTTCGGCTTCGGCGGCGGCTTTCAACTTCGCTTGAACGTCGGCCTGTTCTTTTTCGATCTTCGATCGCTGTGATCCCGGAACGTCTTCCAATGTCGCGTCCTGGCTGGTCTGCAACGCTCGCACATAGGCCACAATCGCCCAGCGATCCTTGGCTTTGATCTGCGAAGCGTAACCTGGCATTTTGCGGACACCGTTGGTGATCGTGCTGAACAACTTGCCGTCGGGGTAAACGTCCGAGTACAGCGTTGGGTCATGCATGTTCGACGGTGGCGTCCACGTGGTCGCCAAAATCTCTTGAGCTCGGCGATTGACCAAGCCGTTTCCGCGCCCGTTCATGCCGTGGCAGACGGAGCAGTAAATGTTGAATTGTTGTTGACCACGGGCCAGAGCTTCTTCGCTCAGCTCGAGTGGATTCTCAGTCAACCAAGGTGTGTCGTCCGCGGTCGCTGCGACCGAAGTGTTTTCGGAAGCTTCGCCGGTCTCGCCAGCAGGGGCTGGTTCCTCCGTCGCCGCTTCGTCTGCGGTCTGTTCCTCAACGGCAGGCTCTTCAGCTGCCACCTCGTCTTCTTCATCCACGGCAACATCGGATTGCAGAGCAACCAACTGAGCAGCACGTGGGGCATCGATGCTGGCCAATTCGTCCATGTCGATGCCGGTCTTGAAGTTCAAATCCCAATCCATTTCGCCGCGGCGAACGGTTCCGGGAACATCAGGACGCATCGCGCGGCCATCGGCAAACAAACTGGTTGTTTGCTGAGCGTCTTTCGAGGGCGAAAAGTCCATGTCGGGGAAGATGTGGAAACGCGGCGAACCACTTTTGGTCACTCGCATCCGCAACACAGCCAGAGCTGGAATCGAAGACAGGCAAATCACGGTCGCCAGGGTGATCAGCAGTCCCTTGGGAATGACTTTGGACGAGTCATCCTCGAGCACAGGCTCCACAAACTCACCGCCGAGTTCGCCCAGCAAGGCCTTCGCACCGGCTTCGTCAAATCGCGAGTCCTTGGCATCCAAGAACAAGAAGAACGTGTCGTCCGTCGCACGATCGAATCGTGGGCTGGTGAACATCGGGTTGCTGAACCGGGGCAGACCATTCAAGGCCCACATCCCAAAGAACGTTCCGAACGACGCCAGCAAAATCGTCAACTCAAACGTCACCGGAATGAACGCCGGCAAGGAGATGAAAGGCTTGCCCGAGATGATGTAGGGATACTGAATGCCTTCGAACAGTTCCGTTTGACCGTTCAAGCTGATCTGCATCAACAGTGCGATCGTGGTACCAGTCAAACCCGCCGCCAAAGAGATCCATGGCAAAATGGTGGGTTTGATTCCCAGGGCCGTGTCGATCCCGTGCACCGGGAATGGCGTGAACGCATCCGCTTTGGTGTAGCCCGCGTCGCGAACACGACGACAAGCCGCCAGCAGCGAATCGACATCCGTGAATTCGGCGACGACACCGTGGACTTTTTTGTCGTCCGCGACTGTCTTCGGTTTGGGTTGGGATTCAGTCATGAGAAAGATTTCAATGAACGGTTTTCAGTGATCAGGATTCAGCACGTCAAGGAGGCGTTGGCCGCGAATGCCGCGACCAACAAACTCAGTGATCGTCCTCGTGCGAATGGTTGGCGTGAGCCATGTGCAATTCTTTGGCGAGTGTCGCCTTCGTCTCCGCCATGTTGACGATCGGCATCAAACGGCAGAACAACAGGAACAGAGTGAAGAACAATCCGAACGAACCAATCAACATGCACCAATCGACCCACGTTGGGCTGAAGTAAGCCCAAGCACTTGGCAAGTAATCTCGCGAGAGACTGGTGATCGTGATCACGAAGCGTTCAAACCACATTCCGATGTTCACAAAGATCGAAACGACAAACATGATCCAGGGTGTTGTCCGAGCTTTCTTCGACCAGAAGATATTGGGCGAAACCACGTTGCAGGTGATCATCGTCCAGTACGCCCACCAGTAAGGACCAAAGGCCCGGTTGATGAAGGCAAATTTCTCTTCGGGGACTTGGCCGAACCAAGCGATGAAGAACTCCGTTCCGTACGCCAAACCGACGATCAAGCCGGTCGTCAGGATGATCTTGCACATGTTTTCCAAGTGCCGGATCGTGATCAGTTTTTCAATGTTGAAGATCTTCCGAGCGGGGACCATCAACGTGATCACCATCGCGAAACCGGAGAAGATAGCCCCAGCGACAAAGTAAGGCGGGAAGATCGTCGTGTGCCAACCGGGAACCTGCGAAACCGCGAAGTCAAAGGACACGATCGTGTGCACCGACAAAACCAGCGGGGCAGCGAAAGCAGCCAACAGAGCGTAAGCCTTTTCGTATCGCATCCAGTGCCGTGACGAACCACTCCAGCCCAGTGCCAGGACGCCATAAGCGGCACGCCGGATTGGATTCTTGCTGCGGTCACGGAAGGTCGCCAAATCGGGAACCATGCCCATGTACCAGAACAACAACGAGACGGTCGCGTAGGTCGAAACCGCGAACACGTCCCACAGCAGCGGGCTGCGGAATTGTGGCCACATCCAAAGGTTCAAACTGGGATAGGGTGCCAGCCAAAATGCGAGCCAAGCCCGACCGACGTGAATTCCCGGGAACGTCCCCGCACAAACCACGGCGAAAATCGTCATCGCCTCGGCCGTCCGGTTGATACTTGTTCGCCACTCTTGGCGGAACAGATACAAAATGGCACTGATCAGCGTTCCGGCGTGACCAATCCCGACCCAGAACACGAAGTTGACAATCGGCCAACCCCAGAAAATCGGTGCTCGGTTACCCCACACACCCACCCCGGTGTAGATCAGGTAAGCGATGCACAAACCCAACATGGTCGCCAAGTGAACGGAAACCAAAAACCCGATCACCCACGCACGAGACGGCGGTTGCTCGGCGATCTTGCAGACCGCTTCGGTGATCGAGTGATAATTCGTGTCGCCAAGAACCAGCGGTGCGCGCTGACCGGGCCGATCGTTCGAATTATCCAGTCCGTTTGGGATTGCGAGAGACATGGAAAGGGCTGAGAAAGGAGGTTGATTTCGGAGTATGAATGCGGGGGCGGGACGCGAGTCCCTAGACGATCGGCAACTGGAACGGACGAGTCAGGTTCCGAGTGTGCTCTTCTTCACCATGAGCGTGATCGTCGTGACCGTGGTCGCCTTCGTCATGACCATGGTCATCGTGCCCGTGTTCCTCGTGACCATGATGAGGTGCCTCGAGTGACAGATCCTCGATCTGCTTGCGAGTCATCAAGGCGAACGGCGTGTTGCGAATACGAGCCTTGTAAGACGTTCGTGGCTTGACGTTGAGTTGCCCCAACATGCCATAGCTGCGAATGTCTGCCTTGGCCTTTGAAACAGCCGATTCTGGATCCGCAATGTTACCAAAGTCGATCGCGTTGGTCGGACAAGCAGCTTGGCAAGCGGTGACGATATCGCCATCGCGAACCGCGTTCCGCCCGTCCTTGCGAGCGTCAATCTTGGCGTGCTCGATGCGTTGAACGCAGTAGGTGCATTTCTCCATGACACCCCGTCCGCGAACGGTGACGTCCGGGTTGAGCACCAATTGCTGCAGCTTGCGATTGGCGGTTTCGATCGAGCCTGGGTAAGCATCGATGCCGTAACCAACTCCAACGTCTTTGTTGTAGTTGAAGTAGTTGAAACGGCGGACTTTGAAAGGACAGTTGTTACCGCAGTAGCGTGTGCCAATGCAGCGGTTGTAGGTCATCGCGTTGAGACCTTCATCGGTGTGAACCGTGGCCGCAACCGGGCAAACCTGCTCGCAGGGTGCCGTTTCGCAGTGCATGCAAGCAACCGGCTCTTGAACGATGTCCGCGACGTCGGAATCGCCTTGGAAGTAACGGTCAATCCGCAACCAGTGCATTTCACGGCTGTTGCCGACCTGTTCCTTGCCGACGATCGGCACGTTGTTCTCGCTTTGACAAGCGACCACGCAGGCGTTGCAGCCCAGGCACTTGGTCAAGTCAATCGACATGCCCCATTGAGGAATGTGATCTTTGCTTTCTTCGATTTGGTTGATCGGCTCTTTCCAAAGCGAACCTTCTTCACCCACCGATGGGACGTGAGGTCCCTTGGCTTCGGTGAACTCAGGCAGCTTCTTCAGCAATTCGAGCGTGCCTTCCCGAATCAGGCTGAAACTGCGGCTCTCAGCTTCGTCGCGTCCGAGTTCATCGATCGCCCAGTGATCCTGCGTCGTGACCAAATCGTATTCGGTGTATCGCGGGCGAGCTTCGACGGGATGAGCGTACAACATCGAATCGCTGAACCGAATCGGCGAAACGTTGACGCCCACCGGATCGACATCCATTTCAATGGATCCGCCAACGGCACCGACGCGAGTTCGGCCGTACCCGATTTGCGTGGTGATGACGCCAGGTGCACAACCGGGCATTTCGTAAACCGGCAATTCAACGGTTGTGTCGCCGCGACGAATCGCAACCATCAAACCGTGTTTGATTCCCAACGCTTCCGCGGTGCGGGGGCTCATCACCGCGGCGTTGTCCCAGACCAATTTCGTCAGGGCTTGCGGCAATTCTTGCAACCAACCGTTGTTGGCAAACCGACCGTCGTAGAGGCTTTCCGATGCGGTGAAGATGACCTCGATGTCGTCTTGATCGACATCCAAAGTGATCTCAGGTAGTTCGGCAGGGAGCTCGACCGACGTCTCACCAGCGGCCACTTCTTCGGCGGAAACAACGACATCTTCCGAGAAACCATCGTGCAGTAGTTTTCGCCATTGGCGATCGCTGATTGCCGATCCAGAAACCGAATCCGCGGTGCGACGGACCAATTTCTCTCCCTCGGTGACTTCTTCGGCCAGCATCAACGCCAAGACTTCTGCGGCGGAGCGACCACCCAGAAGCGGCATGATTTGCGGCTGGCAAATGCCGTAATGACCATCGACCCCGACGCAGTCACCCCACGATTCGAGCGGGTGGCTCATGGGCAGCGACCAACTGCATTTTTCAGCCGTTTCGTCGTCGTAGATGCCCAAGTAGATCGAGTGCTCAACGCGTTCGAGAGCCTTGGTGAAATTCAGATCGCCCGGTGCGGTGTGGACCACGTTGGTGTCAACGAACAACACGGTGCTCAGGTCGCCCTTGGCAATTCGATCGAATGCGTCTTGGAGCGTGAGCTGGTTCTTCAAATCCGCGCCAGCGACGGGGCGGAAGGTCTGGATTGAACTGAGCGAACCAAGTTTGGCGTTCATGTCGATGCCAGCGACGATTGCATCGGCACCGAGCGTTTCGCCAACAACGACCACACCCTTGTCACCAGCGGCGGCCAAGTCAGTAGCAGCAGCGTTCAAGAATCGGTCCAAACGAGCGGCAGCGTCGATTTCGCTGTACGCGGCACCTTCGCCGGGCAAGTTTTCCAAACCGTACTCTTCGCCAAGTGTTTCCCCCGCTTTGACTTTTTCAACGCGGCGTCCAAGCTCGGCCAAGACGGCCTTCATTTGGCTGGGGCGAATTGCGATGCGAACGTCGGCGGCAGCACCTGTGGTCGTGTACCCGCCCTCGGCGACGTACAGACGACTCATCTCGCCTTTTGTCTCTTCTTGCATTGGATCGCGTTTTGCCGCGAACGTGCGTGAGTTGGTTTGGCTGCCCGTGTCGCTGCCCAGGAAATCTGACTGGAACGAAACGATGACTTCCGCTTCGGTGAAGTCAAATTTCTGAGTGGCTGGTTTGCCGAAGACACGCTGGGTGGCTTCGTTCATCAACCCGCCATCGATGGGGTCGTAAACGCAGACGGATGCGGCGGGCAGCTTCTTCTGCAGTTCGCCGATCATTCGCAACGTGGTGGGCGACGTCGTCGGCGACATCATCACCGCAACCGATCCGCCATCGCCGACTGATCGCAGCAAAGCCTGCCCATAATTCGCGAAGGCGTCCCAGTCGGACTCAATGCGTCGTTTTTCGCTGTCATCGAAACGGATCGGCACACCGGCTTCGCCGCGAGCCCGATCAGGATCGTAAAGCCCCAGCACGCAGGCCTGGGCATGAGTGCCCGCTCCGCCACCGGCTGGGTGGGTTGTGTTGGGCTCGGCTTTGATCGGACGACCATCGACGCAGGTGATCAGCAAGTGCTGGACTTCACCGGCGAGTTCAAAGTTGGTTGCCGCTTGATAAGTTTCGCCCGGCACACGATCAGCGGGACGCAGCACAAACGGCGCGATCAGCTCCTCGGGGTAACGACACCCCGCGGCACCCGCCATGGCCAGCGACGCACCCATGATTTGCATCCATCGACGACGCGAAACGCCCTCGGGGAATTCCGATGCTGCGACCGGAAATTCACGGTGCAAAAATTCGCTGACGAACGCGTCGTCTTGACGAAATTCCGACAAGCTTCGCCAGTACTGCGGTTTGCCTGCAGCGGACGAAGAGGAGGTTTCGGAAGAATCGAAACCGGCGTCTTGGGTCGAAGTGGTCATGGAGTGGAATCTTCTCAGTTCAGTTTGCGGTGAGTCAGCCGAATACAGCGGGCCGGTTGGTCTTGATGGACTATCGGTGACAAACCGCACAATGGACTTGTGGATTGATGTTGTGTTCTTCTCGGTGGGCCTTCGCGAATTCTTCTTGGTTGGCGAATTCACCCCAATCGTGGTCATCCGCTTTCCAATCAAGCTTGGTCACCAGCTCGACGGGGCGAAGGTGTTCATTTGGGTTGCGGTGACAGGTGATGCACCATGCCATCGACAACTGCTCGTGTTGGTACACGACTTCCATTTGATCGATGCGCCCGTGGCAGGAAACGCAACTGACGCCTGAATTCACGTGCGCGGCGTGGTTGAAGTAAACGAACTCCGGCAGGTTGTGAATTCGCATCCAAGCCACACTCCGGCCCGTTTTCCAACTCTCGTGGATCGGTGCCAACTTGGCACTTTCCGTTCGAACCGCACCCAGTGGCGTTTGCCCATTCTCGGCAGCAGGTGAGTGACAGTTCACGCAAGTCGCGGTGGGAGGCACCGCCGCGTGAGCCGCATCAAACACGGTGTTGTGGCAATACCGACAATCCATTTTCAACTGTCCCGCGTGAAGCGCGTGACTGAATGGGACCGGTTGCGTCGGTTGATAGCCCACGTTGAGAGTCTGAGGGTCCGTTACCAGTCCACCCATGGCAGCGGCGTACACGCCCCCGCCAACAAGGGCCAGTCCCAGAACGCCCAAGAAGGGATTGACCCAACGTGGAAACAAAAAACGTTTCATGATCGATCCAAATCACTCGCCAACGGAAACCAAATCTCAACCGCAGTTCGCACCCGAGGGATCACCTCGATGTGCAACACGCCCGAGCAACGTTGACGAGACAAGAAAAAGTAATAGAGCATCCGCGCAACTCTTGCCGACGCGGGCCGGGATTATCAGTCGGAAACACCTGCGAGGGCAAGGCCAGCGGAGGATCAGCGACATTGTGTCGCACAAAAAAACCAAGCTTGGCCGACAATACCGGCTCTTGACTCGCGAGAGAGCCCCTCTACGCGTCTGCGCAGCGGAAATCGCACCAAGGAATCGGGCAGAAAAAACGGGAGCGACGAAAAAAACAGACGAACTTGCCAGGCTCAGCCCTTGAGCTGCTCGTTCATCTGCAGGGTCGCGGCTCGCACAGCATCCTGCCAATTGCTCTCATCCGCAGCGACTGAAAACTCTTCTCGTTTGTGCGCAAAGATGATGTGACGCGAACTGTTCACCACCGCCCCCGTCCCATTGGCATCCAGTGCCGCCCGGACGTCGTCGGCCGATCCGCCCTGGGCCCCAAAACCGGGCACCAACAGAATACTGTGCGGCATCGCCTTCCTCAGCTCGACCAACTGCTCGGGGTATGTCGCCCCCACCACCGCGCCCACGGGCCCGTATCCGTCCGCGTCCAGTCGCGGCCGATTCAGCTCCGTGACCAACTCCGCCACCGATTGATAGATGGTTTTGCCGTCCACGCTGAGATCCTGCAGGTACCCGCCACCTGGATTGGATGTCTTCACCAGCACAAAGATCCCAGCCGCTCGGAGATCGCAAACCTCGACAAACGGCTCCAGGCTGTCTCGCCCCAAGTAGGGGCTGACGGTCAAGGAATCACTGCCCCAAGGCGAACGATTCGGCTCAGAACTGCCCAGATAAGCGTCCGCGTACGCCGTCGCGGTGCTGCCGATGTCATTGCGTTTGCCATCCGTGATGACAATCAACCCAGCTCGATTGGCGTGCGAGATGACTTCGCCCAGCGACACCATGCCAGCCGGCCCAAGCTGTTCAAAGAACGCCGCTTGAGGCTTCACGCACGGAACCAAGTCGGCCACCACATCGATGATTTCACAGCAAAACTGCGTGTAAGCGGCCGCAGCCAGATCCTTTCGATCCCCCGTCACAAGGTCCCGAAGCGGCTTCGGCAACTGCGCCAATCGCGGGTCCAATCCCACGCAAGTCACTGATCCGGTCCGCAAAATTGCCGCATTGAGCCGCGTGGCAAAGGTCATCAATCACATCCCGTTGAAGTCTGGTTTGAAACAGACGGAATGCTATCGGATCTCAGACAAATTGTCGGCCCAGCCTCCAGGACTTTTCATCCGCCACGAACCAACCCGCTCACGCCGCGGCCAAACCAGACTGCTCGGTCGTTCGCTGCAGCAACCGCCCGTCGTCCAACCATTCGCTCACGAAAACCTGCCCCTGCAGAGCCTCCAATTCGATTCGCACTGGCGCCAATTCCGGCAACGCATCCCCCGCAGCGCACTCTCGTTCACGAAAACCGCCCGAGACATCGCCCTCCCATTCCGTCGCGAGCGCGAGCTTCATCCCAGCCGTGGTCAGAGGATCAATGTTCTGCGGAAACAGGTCCGCTTCGGGGTCGACGGAGGCAACGTCCATCGCGTGCCACCGACCATCGGTGAATTTCATCCAAACCTTGATCCCCAACAACGCGTTGGGCAACGAACTGTTGTTCACGATCGCCAGGTTCAACCAATACTTCAGCACGATTTGTTTTTTGCCTGGCGCCACCCGCCGGTAGGTCGCGGTGTCCTCCATCGCCATCAGCATCGTGCCCCGCAACCCCGTGACCGTGCAGGCAGCCAACTTGGCTCGCTCACGATTGGCACGTACCAACCAAAAATAAAACGTTGACACGACAGCAAAAAACGACGCTGAGAGCGACAACCCCTCTCGCGCGAACTCCATCTCTGACCAAGCCACTTGCGTTCTCCTGCGTTTCGAAACCCACCCCATCCGGTCTACCCCAGCAGCACCGAGGGCCGAAAGAGCGAAACCAGCCCCAGCCAAGAAACTCACGGCAATCAGCCCCACCCCAACAAAGGAGGTCGTGCAGTTTTTTGGTGCTGCATTTTGGCGGGTTTTCACTCGGCGCACCTCTCCTGAAACGCAGTTTGGGGAGAGCGACGCCGCTCAGGCGTACGCGAGGATGAGGGCCGAGCATGGGGAGCGGCGCGGATGGCCCTCCCTAGGGTAATCTCGCTCAACGCTCGCTTTCCGCCCCCTCCCGCTGCACGGGCGGGGTTCTTAAGCAGGTCGGCAGGAGTGATCAAGCACAACCATGTGAGCCGTTTGGGCGTTAGCCCCGGTTGTGCGTGAAAACCGTGGCTAACGCCAGCGGCTCACATACCCGATGACACCTGCGCACCTGCTTAAGGCATTGCAAGCACAGCATTTAAAATGCTGCACGACCTCAAAGCGTCAGATGGAACGTGAGGAATGGGAAAGAGCCTCAGTGAGGCCCTGCTTCTACCTCGTGCTCGTGCTCGTTTTCTCCGATGGGCTTCCAAGCCCGTCGAATACACGTGCCCCCGAAACGCGAGCGAGGAACCGCACCTTTCGCCGCTCCGCGGCTTCAGGGCGAGGGTTTGCGGCCGAGACCTCGGGTTGAAACCCGAGGCTGACGACTGCCACCGCTCCGCGGTTGGGTGAGTCGGATGCATTCGCGGCAACAGCCGCGGAGAACCTTGGGTTTCACCCCAAGGTTGGGACTGCACTCACGCGCACAACATTCACGAACCGTGACCCCCGAAACTTAGCCGCGAGCTTCTTCGAACGCGGTGATCTTGTCTTCGTGCTTCAGCGTGAGGGCGATGTCGTCGAGGCCGTGCAACATATTGTGCCGGCGACTCTCATCGACTTCGAACGAACGCTCAAAGCCTTGGCCGTCGGTGACGACCTGGTTTTCCAAGTCGACGGTCAACTGATAGGGGTTGCCCTTCTCGGCTCGCTGGAACAACTCTTCCACGTCTTCTTCTGACAACGCGATCGGCAGGACGCCGTTTTTGAAGCAGTTGTTGAAGAAAATGTCGGCGAACGAGGGCGCGATCACGGCACGAAAGCCGTAGTCGTCGAGCGCCCAAACCGCGTGCTCGCGACTGCTGCCGCTGCCGAAGTTCTGACGCGTGAGCAAGATCGACGCCCCTTTGACATTGATGCGGTTCAGCTCAAAGTCTGGGTTCTCGGTCTCGCCGTCTTCCAAGAAACGCCAGTCAAAGAACAGGAACTGGCCGAAACCGGTTCGCTCAATGCGTTTCAGGAATTGCTTGGGGATGATTTGATCGGTGTCGACGTTGGCACGATCCAGCGTTGCCACAACGCCTTGATGTACGGTGAAATTTTGCATGATGAAAGCCTGCGGCTTCAGCCATTCGCTGTTCGCGTCTGGCTGGTAGCTCTGGAGGGGTGGTTTGTTAGCCGATGGGGGCTGGCCCCGGTTGTCGGCGTGAAGACAGAAAACAAAGCAGCTAGCAGCCAATGGCTAGCCGCTAGCAGCCGAGCAGAATTGCCGCCAGGCAACTCAGCGATAATCCCAGTCGCGAATGTCGACGAAGTGGCCTTTGATCGCGGCCGCAGCAGCCATCGCGGGGCTGACCAAGTGGGTTCGGCCACCCTTGCCTTGGCGTCCTTCGAAGTTGCGATTGCTGGTGCTGGCACAACGTTCGCCGGGAGCCAACTTGTCCGGGTTCATCGCCAAACACATGCTGCAACCGGCTTCTCGCCAATCAAATCCTGCGTCGGTGAAGACTTTGTCCAGGCCTTCTTCTTCGGCCTGCAACTTCACCTTGCCACTGCCGGGCACGATCATCGCGTTGACCTTGTCACTGCAATGATGGCCTTTGATCACGGCCGCAGCGGCTCGCAAATCTTCGATCCGTGCATTGGTGCAGGAGCCAATGAAGACGCGATTGATCTCGATCTCAGTGATCGGCGTGCCGGCCTTCAGATCCATGTACTGCAGTGCCGAAGCCGTCGACTTCTGCACGTTCACGTCGGTGCTGTCACCGGGCGAAGGCACCAACGAATCGATGCTGCAAACCTGACCCGGGTTGGTTCCCCAGGTCACTTGCGGGCGGATGTCCGAGCCCTGGTAGACGTTGCTTCGGTCGTACGTCGCACCGGGATCCGATGGCAATTTCTTCCACTCTTCCACGGCAGCATCGAAATCAGTCGGGCATTCCGGACGACCGCGCAAGTAGTCGAACGTGGTTTGATCGGGCGCGATCATGCCGGCGCGAGCCCCGGCTTCGATCGACATGTTGCAGACCGTCATTCGCTCTTCCATCGTCAGGTTGCGAACAGCGTCCCCGGTGAATTCGAGCACGTAGCCTGTTCCGCCTGCGGTTCCGAGCTCACCGATCAGATACAGGATCATGTCCTTCGCCGTGACTCCGCGAGCCAGTTCGCCATCGACGCGAAGCTCGAACGTCTTGGGCTTGAACTGCAACAGCGTTTGCGTTGCCAGAACGTGCTCGACTTCGCTGGTTCCAATTCCAAACGCGAGCGAGCCGAACGCACCGTGCGTGGCCGTGTGGGAGTCGCCACAGACAATCGTCATGCCGGGCTGGGTGTAGCCGTTCTCGGGGCCGATCACGTGCACAATGCCCTGTCGCACATCATCGATGTCGAACAGCTGAACACCGAATTCTTTGCAGTTCTCACGCAGCGTTTGAATCTGCTTGGAACTGATCGGGTCCGCGATGGGCAGGCTGCGATCGGACGTGGGGACGTTGTGATCGGGAGTCGCGATGGTCCGCTCGGGACGACGAACGGGGCGGTTGTTGATCCGCAACCCTTCGAACGCCTGGGGGCTGGTCACTTCGTGAACCAGGTGCAGATCGATGTAAATGATCGCAGGCCCGGACTCGGGAGCGTGAACCAGATGCTGGTCCCAGATTTTGTCCAGCAACGTTTGTTTGCCGGCGGATTGAGGAGTGGCCCCCGCTTGGCTGGGGGCAGTCGAAGAAGCGTCAGACATGGATCGTGAGACGAGCGTAGGTGGGGAAAACTGGGATTTTAATCCCGGGAACCCGACACTGTCGACACTCTAGGGCAACCTGTCAACTCAAAGCAGTGACAGAAGTTGTGCTCGACAACGCCATCGGCGGAGCTCCCAATCCTCTCACCAAACCGACTCATCCAACCCGATCCAACCTGCCAATCAGACCGGCTCTTCGATGAATTCGTGAACGGGTTGCTGGCCAGGAACAATCCGTGTGATGCTGACCTTGGTGCGGCGGAGTTCCTCCACCTCTTCCAACAGATTGTTCAGCAAATCAGCGATCTCGGCTCCTGCCGTTTCGCCAACGTGGACCATGAGTGCTTTGCGTGAGTTGTAGCTCAAACCCCGATCGTTCATCTCAGGATAACTCCACTGCAGGTGTATTCGAAAAGAAACAGAAAAGGCCCGTCGGCTTGATCAACCAACCTTGGACGATCAAGCGAAGAAGGTAAGACAGACCCTAATTGACGACCAGGCTCGCCCAGCCGTGAAATTCACTCCACTGTGACACTTTTCGCCAAGTTGCGAGGCTTATCAACGTCACAACCCCTCAAAACGGCAATATGGTAGGAGAGCAATTGCAGGGGGATCGCCGAGACAATCGGCTGCAGAAACTCGGGGACTTCCGGGATCATGATGACCTCATCGGCGATCCGGCGAATCTGAGCTTCTTCGTGGCTGGCGACCGCAATCACGGGACCACCGCGAGCCTTGACCTCCTCCATGTTCGACATGACTTTGTCGTAAGTCGTGCCGCGAGGCATGATGAAAACGCTCGGCGTGTGCTCGTCCACCAGCGCGATCGGGCCGTGTTTCATCTCAGCCGCAGGGTAGCCCTCCGCATGGATGTAGCTGATTTCCTTCAGCTTCAGAGCCCCCTCGAGAGCGGTCGGGAAGTTGTAGCGACGACCGAGGTACAAGAAATTGGACGCGTCGGCGTACTTCGCAGCAATCCGGCGGACTTCCGAGTCACACGTCAACGCTTGCTCCACCGCGGCCGGCAACCGCCGCAGTTCTTCGATGATGCGGCCGCCTGACTCGAAACTCATGTGCCGCATTCGGCCAAAGTACAGCGACAACATCGCCAGGACGCAGCACTGGCTGGAATACGCTTTGGTGCTGGCCACACCGATCTCCGGTCCGGCGTGAAGGTAGACCCCGCCGTCGGCCGCTTGTGCGATCGAACTGCCCACCACGTTGCAGAGCGCCAGCGTGCGGTGCCCCTTGCGTTTGGTCTCGTTCAGTGCGGCCAGCGTGTCGGCCGTCTCACCACTTTGGGTGATCCCGAAAACCAGGGTGTTGTTCTCAATCGGCGGGTTTCGATACCGCAGCTCACTGGCGTATTCCACACAAACGGGAATCCGCGCGAACTCCTCGATCATGTATTCCCCAACCAAGGCCGAGTGCCAACTGGTCCCGCAACCGGTCAAAATGATGCGTTCCACCCCGCGAAGCTGCTGCGGAGTCAGGTTCAATCCGCCAAAGACCGCGGTTGCGTCCTCATCGTTCAACCGGCCCCGCATGGCGTTGCGAAGCGAATCGGGTTGCTCATGAATTTCCTTGAGCATGTAGTGCTCATAGCCATTCAGGCTGACCTCGCCGGTGTCCTCCGCCAACGGCTGAATGTTGACTCGCACCTTGCCGCTGTCGCGATGCAGCACGGTGAACCCCTCGGCTGTCAGGACCGCGATTTGGTGGTCGGCCAGGTAGACGATGCGATCGGTTCGCCCCGCAATGGGAGAGGCGTCGCTGGCAATGAAGTACTCGCCGCGACCGACGCCCAGCACCAATGGGCTGCCAAATCGAGCGGCAATCAGCAGCCCGGGCTTCTCTCGAAATGCGACGGCCAAGCCATAGGTGCCGCGAAGCTGTGCGATCGCCCATTGCACCGCCGTCACGTAACGCATGTTGGGCTGAGCCGGATCAACCGGTGTGTTCTTCAGGCCTTCGGCGACCAAGTGCGCAATCACTTCGCTATCGGTCGCGGATTTGAACGCGTAGCCCTTGGTGATCAGCTCGTCTTTGAGCACCTGGAAATTCTCGATGACGCCGTTGTGAGCCAGAACGACCTCGCCCTCCCCACCAAGATGCGGGTGAGCGTTCTCTTCGGTCGCCGGCCCGTGGGTGGCCCAGCGAGTGTGCCCCAGCCCCATCGTGCCTTTCGGCGGGGTGCCCAGACGATCGGCCAAGGCCTGAATTCGACCGACTGACCGCGTGATGGCGATCTCGTTTCCGCCGTGAATGGCCACCCCAGCACTGTCGTAGCCGCGGTATTCCAATCGCCGAAGCCCATCGACCAAAAACTCAGCCGCTTGGTCCGCACCAACGTATCCAACAATTCCGCACATGGCTCTCGCCGCTCTCGAATGACAAAAAATGAGTTCGCGATGGTTGCTATGTCCCACGCGAGCGTGGCCGACGTCAAGAGACGACCGCCAGGTCACCCCGGCCAACCTTCCCGTTTGCATGAAATCAAATGCGCCCAGGCAGCCGGATCCGTGACCCACGACCGTTCTATCGGCGTTTGCGTTGCATTCGATCCAACCCTTTGACGCCACCGGATTCGGATGATTCCGTCGAACACTCAAAACCGCTGCGACCCGTTCAATTCCCCCAATCCGAGGAACCAATGCTGCTGGCAAAACAGCATTTTTCAAGGCAAAGTCCCTCTACGGCACAACATATGACGATGGAGTAATCGTTGCTGCATTTGGTTTCACATTGAAGCGTGAGATCAAATCGACCGGGCCGTGAGTGGCATCCTGTCGATTGAATCTCAGTCCGCGTTCACCCCAACGCTCAGAGAAAGACGCCCCGCCCGGCGGCAACGACACGCCTGCCCCGTCGTGAACGAAAGCCCACAATATGCCCCCGTCCAACCACCCATCCACCACCAGCGTGCGTCCCAGCCGCCGCGTCCGCCGCAACACCGCCTCCCCCACCAAGGAAACGGCACCCGATCCACTCGGCGCGGCCGTGCGACTGCTCAGCGAAACCGCGCACGATCTCAAATCGCCCCTGGCTGGGATCGCGGCCACCATGGAAGTCATCCGCGACGGCAGCCTCGGCGACGTGACGCCCTCGCAGGCAGAGTTCTTACGAGGGGCGATGAACCAGTGTCGCTACATCGATTCCCTGATCGGTGAATTGGCGCGAGCCGAACGACTGAGGTCGGGAACGCCTCGCGTTCGCCGAGTCGCAACCAAACGCTCCGCAATTCGCGAATCGGTCGAGTTGGCCACCCGCTCGATTCTCAGCAACAAGCAAATTGACTTGCTGTGGGACGGAGTGGATCCCAACTCAGCCGACGTGTTGATCGACCCGACGATTCTGACACGATTGCTGACCAATCTGATCATCAACGCCGAACGCGCCAGCCAAGCCGGTTCGCCAATCCTGATTCGGGTGGAAGACGACCTGCCTCGCGGAGTCGCCGTTTGGTCCGTGATCGATCGCGGACGAGGCATCGCCCCTCAACGATTGCAGCAAATCAGCGGAACCAACTCAATCGAGTCAGACCTGGGCGGCGAGGGGCTGGGGCTGATGATCGCTCGACAGATGGCGTCGCTGCACTATTCGAGCCTGACGTTGCGGAGCCGAGTCGGAAGCGGCACCGACGCGATGTTCGAAACCCCTTTGGCCACCCCTTCCGGAATCGCGACCACCTTCGCGCGGTTCCGCTCTCTGAAACGCGGGGGACGCTCTCGCCCCAAGACAATCCAGCAGTGGAAGTCAGGCCCCGACGTGGCGGAACGCGAACTCCTGGGCGGCAAACGCGTGCGGATCGAAACCGTTCAGAACCAATCGTCCTGGCATCAGATTCAATTGCACTGCGATGACAGCCGCCCCACCCGTCCCGATCGGCTGGCACTCGGGCGAGTGACCGCTGACGAGGAGTGCTCGATGGAAATGGCGGATCGTTTCGACGAAATGCTGCAGGACAACCTCAGCCAGTTTGAACTGGCCTATCGAACTTCGCGCCGCAGTTGGGTGTGTGCGTTCGACGCCGACCATCACAGCATGCCCACCCGAATGCAGCAGATCGAATCGCTCTCTCGCCGTGCCACACCCGCCATGCACCTGCAATGGAGCGAACCTTCGATTGTGCCCGTTCACGAGCGCAGCCTTCAGTGCCTGCTGCTCGATGCGATGACCACCCGATCGCTGGCCGAAGCCCCAGGAATCATCCCCGACGTCGATTCCGTTCGACTCGGAACGCCCGAGATCACCTTTTCACCCGTCGCCTCCGCTCGACTGGACGAAGAACTTCGACGCATGAACCAGCGAATGAAGACGCAATCGGAGCGACTGCAACAACAATCCGCTTCCCTCCGGCCGCAAGGCTGAGCACCGCGCCCCGCGGAACACTGCCGCCCAAAGACACTTGGGATTCCGGACGTTTGGGTTTAGGACCTTTAGTCGTTTGCGATCAACGTTTACACTTCGCCGCTGTGATTGCTTCGGTCCGTTTTCGACCGAACAGACGATTTTGCGAGAAACATGCGGGCGAGTAGCGAGATGAGTGATTCAACAGTTCGAGGCGTGGTCCACGTGATCGAAGAAACCAAGACTTACGGTCAAAAAGGGTTTCGCAAACGGATGGTCGTTCTCGAACAAGACAAAGGCAGCTTCAGCAACTACATCCCCATCGAATTCACTCGCGACGCTTGCGACAGCGTCGACGAGATGAACATGGGCGACGAAGTCGAAGTCGCCTACCGTCTGAACGGCCGGAAATGGCAGCGTGACCCGCAAAGCGAAGTCAAATACTTCGTGAGCGTCGAGGCCCTTTCCTACAAAGTGGTCGGTGCATCAGGCGGAACGGGCGGCGGAGGCACCGAAGCAGCCAATGACGCGTTCAACGAAGTGGACGACGAAGCGCCCTTCTGACCGATCCCAGCTTGGCAGACCGGAAAACCCGCCCAACAGAGCCCCTATTGGGCACGGTGACACGGAGCCACCAACAGGAACACACGTACTCCTGAGCGGTGGCAAATCGCTTTGAGGACACTGCCCTCAACTTGGCACCGGCCATCTGGGGGACTACAAAGGTCCTCCAGACAACTCAGATTGCCTCGCCATCGCTGCGCACAGCGGACCGATCTCAGCCTCCACCGTGGCCTGCCTCGGACGCAAATTGCATCCGCGCCCCACGCCCTGGATTCGCGACGGACAAAGGACGCCGAGAACATTCTGAGCTGATTGGCCCATTCCGACCGAGGGAGCCCGCTCACCATGTCCCCCGATCCCATGACGCTGCTGCGGCGTTCGATGCTGCGATACAAGGTCGGCCGCCTGGAACGGTATCTCGCCACGGCAGAGCGTGCGCGCGAGATCCAGCGAGAAAACCTGCTTCAGCGAATTCAGCAAAATGCGGACACCGGTTTCGGCCGCGACCACGGTTTTTCTGAAATCCGCACGCTCGAAGATTACCGACGCCGCGTGCCGATTGCCGGCTACGACGAAGCTCGCCCCTATGTGGAACGGGTGATCCAAGGCGAAACGACGGCTCTGTTCCCCGAGAACACCAAAGTCGTCATGTTCGCGACGACTTCGGGAACCACCGATCACCCCAAAATGATCCCGGTCACCGAAGACTTTTACCGCCACTACAAAGCCGGCTGGCAATACTGGGGCACGGGGGTCTACCGCGATTACCCGCACCTTCTGCAAATGAAATCGCTTCAGTTCTCGAGCCACTGGAACGTCACCCAAACTCCTTCCGGTGCCCCCTGCGGAAACATCAGCGGGCTGGCCGCGGAAACGCGACCGTTCTACATCGGGTCGCTGTTTGTCCTGCCCTCTTGCGTCATCCAAATCACGGAACACCTGGCCAAACACTACACCGCACTGCGACTCAGCCTCGCATGCGACCGCGTTGGAAAAATCGTCACCGCCAATCCGAGCACGCTGGTCGAAGTCGCCAAGTTTGCCGACTCCATGAAGGACACGCTGATTCGGGACATCCACGACGGCACGCTCACCGGCGACCAGCCGATTCCCGATACGATCCGGCAACGACTTCGATCTCGCCTGCGGCCCAACCCTCGCCGAGCACGGCAACTGCAACAAATTGTCGACCGAACCGGCCACCTGTACCCCAAAGACGCCTGGCCTGACCTCACACTGCTGGCCGTGTGGACCGGTGGCTCCGTTGGCATCTACCTGAACCAGTTGCCCGAGTACTACGGCGACGCGGCGATCCGTGACCACGGGCTCTCGGCCAGCGAAGGCAGGATGACGGTTCCTCTGCAAAACGGCTCGCCATCAGGCATGCTCGACTACAGCAGCCACCACTTTGAATTCATCCCTGAATCCGAACGCGACAGCAGCCAACCAAACGTGCTGGAAGCTTCCGAACTGACCGAGGGCGAGAACTACTTCATCGTGCTGACAACAGCCAGCGGCCTGTATCGCTACGACATTCACGATCTCGTGCGATGCGATGGTTACTGTGGCCAAACCCCCATGCTGTCGTTCCTCAACAAAGGCAAAAACTTCTGCAGCTTCACAGGTGAAAAACTCAGCGAACATCAAGTCATGCAGGCAATGCAGCAAACCCTGCAAACCCTCAACGTTCCATCCTGCACCTTCACGCTAGCTCCGACGCTGGGCGAACGCCCGCGTTACCACCTGGTCCTGGACGATGCCTCGCTGCCCAATCTCTGCGAACAGATTGGCAAAGAACTGCAACACCAATTGTCGCAAGTCAACTGCGAGTACGCCGACAAGTGTGCCAGTGGACGCATCGAGCCAATCCAGGTCACTCGCGTTCCCGCCGGCACCTGGGAAAAGCTGCGACTCAACAAGACCTCGAAACGAGGCAATTTCGAAGAGTACAAACACCCGTGCCTGACGAATGACCCCGAGTTCATGCAAACCCTCCGGCAACTGGATCCATCCCCTCCCCACTGAGCAGGCCAACCGGGATCGACGCCTCGCGTGAACGCACATCCACCGCGTGCTTCAATTCGGCGAGCGTCACTTAAAGAGCCAGCGCTGGCCCGTTATCATCACTCATCGAATTTTTTGCGCCGGCCCTTTTCAATCTCTCATGACCGACATCCCGCTATGAAAATCAGTGTTCTTGGGGCCGGCGCGATCGGCACCATGCTCGGAGCTTTGATCCGCGACAACGACCCGTCTTGCCAAGTTGTCTTGCTTGGACGCGGGCCACACATTCAGACCATCCGTGATAGCGGACGCGTCCAACTGCAGGGCCCCTGGCCGACCCGTGACGTCCAAGTCCAAGGCACCGACAACCCAGCCGACATCGCGGACTCGGACCTGGTCCTGGTAACGGTCAAGTCGCAAGCCACCGCCGAAGCCATCGCCACGGTCGCCCCCTACCTTGGTTCAGCCATCGTCGTGTCCGTTCAAAACGGATTCAATGACGAAGCCTTGCTGCAACACGTCGACGAAGACCACTTGGTCATGGGAATCACCGCCACCAATGTGACCGTTCCTGAACCCGGCACCGCCAGCCTGCAGTTCAAAGGCACAATCGTCCTCGGCCCCAATGCCCAAGGCACCAACGCGGCCTCCGCGACCGCCGCGACCAAGACGCTTGAGAAGACTGGCTTTCGCATTTTTGAAGAACGCAATGTCGAAGGTGTGCGGTACAACAAACTGGCGATCAACTCCCCCGGTTACGCGGCCTCGCTCTCGCAGTCCAACTTCATCACCGAAGCCGTCTGCCATCGCGGTTGGCGAACTGCCGTGGGCAAACCACTGGCCGATGAATGCTTGCGAGTTT
Organism: Rhodopirellula islandica; assembly: GCF_001027925.1. Classification (NCBI taxonomy): domain Bacteria; kingdom Pseudomonadati; phylum Planctomycetota; class Planctomycetia; order Pirellulales; family Pirellulaceae; genus Rhodopirellula; species Rhodopirellula islandica. The sequence continues at coordinate 53,833 of NZ_LECT01000028.1, forward strand.
TCGAGACGGCGGGCATCCAACTTGCCAACATTCCCAAACTTCCCGACATCCGAAAACTGCGAGGCTTCTTCGGAAAGCTCGACTCTCGATTGCTCGGCCCGATCGTTGGCACGGGTGCCAAGCTGATCTTCAATCGCCGACCGATTCAGTTTTCTCTGTACCAGGATCTGCTCAAAGGCAAAGGCACCGAAGTCGACCACACCCTCGGTGAGATCGTTCGCTTGGCTGAGCGGCACGGCACGACGGCCCCCTGCAACCAAATGGTGATCGACCTGGCCCACGAAATCGAGCAACGCGGAGCCGGCAAGTTTTTCACCCGCGAAGAAGTCATCGAACGTTTTCAAACGATTCAATCGCGATGAGCAAATCGCGGCGAATCCTGTTGACGGAAGGATCGAGCACGTCGGCTCGCCAAACACTGCACTGCCTAGGCGGCCGACACACGATCGACGTGATGGATTCAGCAGCACTCAGTCAAGGCCGTTTCAGCACGTTCGTGAGACACTGGCACCGATGCCCGCTGTCTTCCGTCGATCCGATCGCGTACCTGCGACGACTGAAAGAACTGATCGACGCTCACGGTTATGACGTGGTCATCGCCACGCACGAGCAAGCCTACCTGCTCAGTCGCGTGCGAGATCAACTTCAAAACCATGTTGGCGTGGCGTTGCCAACCTTTGAAGCGATCGACCGATTGCAAAACAAAGCCAACTTTGCACGGGTGATGAAAGAACAGGGCCTACCTCAACCCAAGACTCGGATCATTGACGGCACGTCACTCGAAACGCTCCGTGAAGGCTGCCTGGCACAATCCGATTTCCCGTGCTTCCTCAAAACGGCACATGGAACCGCCGGACGAGGCGTGATCGCAATTCACGACCCCACGGAGATGCTTGAATGGGTAAACGAGCAAACGGCCAACAGCGACTCTCTTCCCAACCAAGAAATTGTCCTGCAATCAGCAGCCCCCGGCGAACTGTCGATCCTGCAAGCCATTTTTGATCGCGGTCGCCTCGTTGCCTGGCACGATGCGATGTCACTTCGACGTGGTGTCGGCGGTGCTCCTATTGTTCGGGTCAGCACGCATCGTGAAAATGTCGCTGATGACGTCCGACAACTTGGTCAGTCACTGGACTGGCACGGAGCCCTCTTCGTCGAATATTTCTACGACGAAGCATCCCGTCGTCATCAATTCATCGAGGCCAACCCGCGAATTGGCGAAACCGTCAATGCGATGCTAGCCGGAGTCAACTTGTGCGAAATCCTGGTGAACGTTTCGCTCCAAGAGATCCCGCCGTCGTCGCCGGTCGCCACAGGCGTCGCGGGGGTCAAATCTCACCAATTCCTGACAGCGCTGCTCGACCAAGCCATGCAGACCAACTCGCGAGCGGCGGTGTGGCACGAATGCGTGAACCGACTCCGTCACCGACAGGGCTATCGCGATTCCCAGCCTGAGATGATGCGTCTGAGGCAGGATCCACTCAGCGGCATCCCACCACTCGCCATCGCGTTTGAACTGCTGCTGTCGCCCCAACGCTCACACAAAATGGTTCGCTCGACGGTCGCCAACTATGGGCTGAACGCCGATGCGGTGGCAAACATCGCCAGCCTGCCGGACCAGGAACTCTTGGCAATCTTTGGGTGAGGTGGAGCTTGCGCCGCACCGGCAGAAGAAGTCGGTACAATTGGAAGGCGGTGCAAGTTAACTTGCGCCCACCGGACAGCCTCGCTCTTTCGCTCCAATCCCCGAACTGGACCACAATATGAACCGCCTGTTTGCCTCGACCATCCTGACACTCGTGTTTGCCACCATTGCCTCGGCTCACTGCCAAGTTCCTTGCGGAATCTATGGCGACCAACGTCGCTTTGAAGAAATGCTGGAAGACGAGCACACGATTTCGAAAGCCCAAACCGAAATCAATTCCTTGGCTGGCAAGGCCGATGCCCAATCGGTCAACCAAGCCGTTCGTTGGGTCACCACCAAAGAAGACCACGCCACTCGCATCCAAAACACGATCGCGGCCTACTTCATGGCTCAGCGGATCAAAACGGACGACCCTGCCTATGGCAAGAAACTGATGGCCGCTCACAAGGTGATCGTCAACGCCATGAAAGCCAAGCAGTCCGCAGACCCTGCGACCGCCAAAGCTCTCGAAGAATCGATCTTCGCCTTCTACGAAGCTTACGAAGGCAAGAAACCTGACTTCGATCACGAACATTGATCGACCGAGCGAGCAGCCAAACCTGCTCCGCCCAGCTCAGCATTAAAATTCAACCTCAGGCCGCCTTCTGGGCGGCCTGACTCGTTTGCAGCAGACCGCTGAGAATCTTCTTTCCTTTCATCACCGTCCTGGCTTTTCGAATCAAGGTGGGAATCGCCAAGATCACCATCGGACTGCGGACCACCTCCTTCGCCACGCGACTCAAACCGCGCCCCAAAGAAACCTCTTGCGTCAACGTGTTCAGTGCTGGTTCGCCCGCACCTGCGAAATTATCAAGCATCCATTTGACGCCCGACGGCATCACCCCCCTCGTCTTCTGAAGCAACCACAGGATCTCTGATTCACGCGCTGCAATCTTGGTTGCGGCAGGCTGCTGCTTGGGCATCAGAACCCAGTTCACGTTGACATTGAGTTCGCCAATCGAGTGCACGTGGTGGAACCAATACCGAGGCAAAAACACCATGTCGCCCTCGTTCAAATCAAACTCGTAGACCCGCTTGCCTTTCAAAGAGTTGTCCTCGAACAAACAAGTCTTCGAGAATGGCATGTTGGGAAGCGGCGTTTCTGGGGCGACGATCGTCCAGTGCTTCTTGCCTTTGAGCTGCAAATTAAAAACGTGCAACGAGTGACCGTCATAGTGCCACGGCGTGGTGTGCCCTCCCGAGTTGAACCAAACGCGAACGCAGTTGTCTCGCAAGAAGGCGGTGTCCGGATTCATTGATTCCGTCACGACGGGCGGCGTGGTGCAGGCATCGTCAATGATCTCTTGCCGAACGTCATACCAAAGCAACCGCTCGGTCACGGACGTATCAACCGCAATCTTGTCACACAGAGATCGGCAAACCTCTTCCGCACCACCGTCCGCGTGCGTCACACCCCGAAAAATCACAGGCTGCTCAGTCGCGTAATGATCGCGAAAAAAAGCTTCGACATCAGTGGCGTCCAACGATGGAATCTCGCGAGCGGCCGGAATGGACATGGTCATGATGCGGTCTCGTTGAGATCAATCCGAGGAATGCTGCGCGGCAAATGCTTCCACCCGTTCCCGAACGCCGGGGATCAGCTTGGTGGCGTTCTCATAATACAGCTTCCGGAGCACCTGGGGAGGAAGATCCACCCCATCGATCTGCCACAACCCTTGCGGCGGTGGCTCCTTTTCGCTGTAGGGAAACGCCTCATCATTGGTTTCAAAGAATCGCCAATAGTACTTCAGGCGTTTCTTCGGCCACGGACCGTCCGTCCCAAACAAAATCCGGTCCTGGTATCGGATCAAAAACTCTCGTGCTGCGCGAGGCTGACGCCCAAGCTCGTTGATTCGTGACGCAGGCTCAAGCCACAAATTCGGATACCGCTCCATCCACTCGCTCACCAACGCCAGGTCCTCGGGACTGTTGGCAATGTGAGCTCCAATGAACTGCGTCTTGGGATGCTTTCCAATCATCCGATTGCGAGCTTCGAAAAGCTCTTCGCGAGAAGGGAACTCCTCACCATGAAAACTCCAATCAGGATGCCGCGACAACTCTTCCCAGCGTTCGTTGCGTTCGTCAACCGGATCGAAGAAGGCAGCCGGATCGGCGGTGTGAATGATGATCGGAATCTGAAGCTCACCGCACGCAGCCCAAATTGGATCCCATCGAGGATCATCAATCTTGACCAGCGAGCCATCCGGATTGCGATGGCCCAAACCAAACCGCTTGAACAGCTTCAGTCCCGAAGCCCCTTGCTTGACCGCCTCACGCAATTGCTCGACAGTCCGCTCGGCAAACCCAGGTCGGTGACACGCCCAGGTGGAAGGATCGTCCGTCGCACCGTCGCACCGCCAATCCACGTTGGCGTACAACACGAAACGATCGCGATGCGTTTTCCACAAGAACTCCTTTTGCTCCTGGAACTGGGAGCCAAGCTTGCCGTCCAGAGAAACGCACAAAGCGATGCGATTGCAGTCCATGGCCGCGACAAAATCTTCGAGAGCCTCGCGGTTCATTCGCAATCGATAGAAGAAGTGCGTGTGCACGTCGACCACCGGAAACGCAGCCCGACTCACCTCCGTGACTTTCGTCTTCAACTGCGACTTGGGGTTGTATCGATGCAGTGACAGGTCACCCCCATTCCTACCGTCCAGCTCATTGGATTCCGCTGTCTCGGCCGCCATTTCGGTTGACTCGACGCTTTCTGAATCACCCCCTTCTGCTGCGACCTTCTTTGTCCCGCAACCCGCGGCGCTGTGGGCTGTGGCATCTGCGGCGTGGCCCCGTTGCGATGTCACATCGCGATCACTCGGCGATGCTGCCGCCGTAGGGCAACACCACACCACAGCCATGGCCCAAGCACCCCACACCAACAACGCACGTCGAACAGTCATATCGCTCAAAAACAAAGGGAAGGAAGTTCGTCGCGAATTGTAGCGTTCCACCATCCGCATTCATTGGAAGATTCGATGAAAACGAAAGGGCAACGACGCAACCAAGCTCACGCCAATCCATCACCGAAAGATCAATCCAACTTCACCTGGGCAACATAAATCGCCGTTGTGAAGTCAGTCTCGACTTCCGCATCCAGTGACTCGTGCTGCGAGTAATAGCTCACCCACAGCAGACCGTCGTGATACACCAACCCGGCGTAACTCGTGTCGCCACCGGATGGCAGCGCGAGAAACTCATCCAAGGCACCCGTCTCTGGATCGATCCAGCACAACGAGGTACGAACCTGCCCGTCGTAGAGACGCACCGCCGCAACCAGTTTGCCATTGGGCAAACGAATCATGTGTGGCCCGCCAATCCGGACTCCCATGTCCTGCCATTTCCAATCGGTGTAAGGCGGCTTGGCAACGCCCCACATCCCTGACTTGCTCCCGGCGTCGCGGCGCAACAAGCAGTGCGCCGTGTCATCTTCCGAAAACAGGATCGAAGATTCATTTGGATAGCCGTCAATCATCAAGTTGTCGACCAACACGTCGTACTGACGCCCGTCCTCACTCTCGTACAAACGGACGAACCGATCCTCCGGAGCGGCAGTCCGATAGCCAATGCTGTACCCCTTGCCGGCATGTGACCAAGACGTTCGCCACAACCAATCGCTGATCTTGCCAATGGCAACTGGCTCACTCCAGGTCACGCCATCATCCGAAAACCAATTGTAAGACTGATGACTTCCATGACTCGCGTCGTGCAACGCCCCAGCCCCGCTCAACAGCAACTTTCCATCAGGTGTCACGGACAATTTTGCGTCGCGAAGATCGGCGGTGTCGCTTTCAATCAACGCAACAGATTCCCACTTCAATCCATCTTCACTCCGCAGCACCCGCAACGCACCATCGTCAGAGACGTGCCGCGTGCCCTCACGAAATACGCAGAACCAATGTCCCTGAAAACGAGCCAGGTCCGTGAACGCGTTGTGATGCGCCTCATCCCAGATGCGATCCACTCGCACCAACTCAGCCGCCTCACCCACGGAAGGCAGTTGAAATGCAGCCAGAAAGAACAGCATCCACGATCCCAACCCGACCGACACTCGCTTCACTGCATCCATCTTCCGACCACCAATGACTGAACTGAGAAACAAGAGGGCACACTCGCTCAGAACGAGCACACCATCCCGGAGAGAATAGTTCCTGACGCACTCGCCCCCAAGTGAACGCGCATAAAAAAAGCAGCCCAAATTGGACTGCTTTCTTTTTCAATGATTTGCGAACGCGGTTCAGCTAGCCGAAGCGGTTTCTTCTTCGGACTTCGCTTCGGCTTCAGGAGCCGAGGTGTTCTCAGGGGCGTCTTGCTCAAAAGCAGGACGTTGAGCTGAACGGGTGACCCGGTCGTTCTTGCCGACCAGTTCCAGAATCGCACGTGTTCCGCCGTCACCCAAACGAGGTGTGGCCAAACGCATGATCCGAGTGTAACCACCGGGACGATCGACGAAACGCTCTGCAATGGTGTCGAACAAAACCGAAACGGCTTCGCGATCACCGATCAATTGCAAAACGCGACGCTGAGCGTTGACATAAGGAGCACGAGCGTCGGCCCACTTGGTCCACTGCTCGCTCTTACGCCATTTCTTGTATTCATCGGAACCACGCTCGGCGGTCGTTTCGTACTTCTTGGCTTCTTCGAGAGCTGCCATCGAACGCTTTGCGAGCGTGATGCATTTCTCAACCAAAGGACGAACTTCCTTGGCCTTTTCCAAAGTCGTGATGATACGACCTGGGACCTTGGGAGCATTTTCATCCAAGCTGGCGTCACGTTCGGTCAAGAACAGGGCGCTAGACAGGTTCCGCAACAATGCTTTGCGGTGAGCTGGAGAGCGGCCGAGAACGCGGCCTTTGCGGCGGTGACGCATGACGCGAGTCCGTCAAATTGAATGGGAGTGAAATGAAAGGTGATTGAAGTCGTTGGGAGTGCACCGCAGACGCGATGCGTCTCCACTTAAAACAGAGGCTGATTCGGCACACGCATGCCGAGGTGCAACCCATACTGCGAAAGCTTTTCACGAACTTCGTTGAGAGTTGTGTCGCCAAAATTGCGAACTTCCAACAATGAATCTTCGGTTCGCTGCACAAGGTCGCGAACAGTCATGATGTTTTCGCTTTCCAAGCAGTTGTTGGCACGCACCGACAATCGCAGGTCGGCGAGAGTCATGTTCAACTTCGCTTCCAGCTGAGCTTCGGGCGAACCAGCTCCACCGCGAGCGGCGGAGAAAATGCTTGGTCCCAATTCGCGGTATTGCACGAATGGGTTGAGGTGTTTGCGAAGGATCTTGGCGGCTTCGGTCAACGCCATCTCTGGGTTGATCGTTCCGTCAGTCCAAATTTCGAGGATCAAACGATCGTAGTTGGTCTTTTGACCGACACGAGTCGCTTCCACTTCGTAACGAACACGAACGATAGGACTGAAGACCGCGTCGATCGGAATGATTCCAATCTCGTGATCCACACTGCTGTGTTCCGTGCTGGGCACATAACCGCGACCGGTTTCAACAACCATTTCCATCATGAATGGAACGTCGTCGGTCAACGTGCAGATGACGTGGTCTTTGTTGATGACTTCAACGTCCGCATCCGTCTGAACGTCAGCACCAGTGACAACACCAGCGGTGTTGCGTTCCACGGTGATCACTCGAGTTGAGTCGGTGTTGCTGCTGACGATCAACGACTTGACGTTCAAAACGATGTCGGTGACATCTTCAAGAACACCTGGAATCGAGGTGAACTCGTGTTGAGCACCACGGATCTTGATTTGGGTGACGGCACTGCCCACCAAACTGCTCAGCAGCACGCGACGCATGCTGTTACCGATGCTGGCACCAAAACCACGCTCAAATGGCTCGGCAGAAAACTTGCCGTAGGTTTGGGTCAGCGAGTCACGATCGACTTCGAGCGAACTGGGCAGTTCCATTCCGCGCCAGCGGATGTGCATGGTCATGTTGGGCCTTTGATGGATGCGGGATGGGGTTGATCAGAAACGAAGCGGCGTCAGCGGGAATTAGACGCGGCGTTTCTTGCGAGGACGGCAACCGTTGTGCGGGATGGGGGTCACTTCCTCGATCAATTTCACGTTCAAACCAGCGGCTTGCAGTGCCGTGATGGCACTTTCGCGACCAGACCCTGGCCCTTTGACGCGAACTTCGACGTCACGCATGCCAAACTTGGTTGCTTTTTCAGCAGCCTGTTGAGCAGCACACTGACCGGCAAAAGGAGTGCTTTTGCGACTGCCCTTGAAACCGCTGGTTCCGGCACTGGCCCAGCACAACGTGTCACCCTTGGAGTCCGTGATGGTCACCGTGGTGTTGTTGAATGTCGCGTGAACGTGAGCAACACCGTTGCTTACATTTCTGCGGATGCGTTTTTTCTTGTTGGTCTTTGCCACCGAAACTTCTCAAACAGATCAATGAATGGGGAAAGGAAGGAAAATGGAATCAAGACAAACCTGCGACTAGCGCAGATCCTTGACGCCCTTCTTACCAGCGACCGTCTTACGAGGCCCTTTGCGGGTCCGAGCATTGGTCTTGGTGCGTTGCCCACGAACAGGCAAGCTGACACGGTGCCGGATGCCGCGGTAGGATTTGATCTCCCGCATGCGGCTAATGTTTTGAGTCACTTGACGACGCAGCGGACCCTCGACGAGATAATCTCGTTCGAGAAGGGCTGCGATGCGACCTACATCTTCATCGCTGATGTCGCTGGCGGGTGAAGTTGGGTCAATGCCCAATTTTTCACACACCTCACGAGCCCGGTACAGCCCAAGGCCATACAGGTACGTCAGCGAATATTGAATCTGTTTGTCGTTGGGGATGTCGACGCCCATCAGACGGGGCATGGCGATACTCCGAGAGCAGCTGCGAAGGAGGTTAATTTTGTGCGTTGTTACGCTTCAGAAGCGCTGGATGGCGATGAAACGCAAGTGCGTCTTCGCCAGCGGATCGCGGACTATAGCAGTCGGCCCCCTTTTTGCTCAAGTGGAAGCGACAAAAGCAATCCGGATTTTTTTTCGGGGAAGTCGTCAGCTTGGCACATCCCCACATCAACGTTTGCCCGAAACCTCCAGCAGAGCCCCGAAACCACGTTGAATTGGATGCATCGGCGGGCACCCCACCCGCACTGAAATCTCATCCGAGTTTTCTTGAGAACCCTCCAGAATTGTGCCCCAAAGCCATCTGATTGATTCGCTGAGAGCCCATTCCGACCGTTTTGAGGGCTACTCAGCGGTGTTCAACTCGGAAAACTTGGGGCTCGGAATTCGACGACGCATCCGCAACCAGTCGGTTGGGTAGTCGTCTTTCGCGGTCACCGGGAATGATGCCTGAGACACCACCTCAAACTCGTCCAACGGCAATTCGATCCGCGTGTCGCCGGAAATGTTGGCCCAGACCCTGGTCCACCACAAATCAGTGCACCACGGGAACCACTGCTGGTAAATCTGCCCCCCACCAACCACAAAAATCCGCCGCTGAGCTGCGAGCGCTATCGCGTCCCGCTTGCCCGATGCAGTCTGGGTGCCAGGGAACTTCCAATCATCCTGACGAGTGAGAACGATGGTTTGCCGCCCCGGCAGAACCCGACCGATCGACTCAAATGTCTTTCGGCCCATGATCAACGCTCCCCCCATGGTGGTCTGCTTGAACCTCTTCAAATCGGAGGACAATCGCCACGGCATGTCTTGCTCATCCCCAATCACGCCATCCGGGGTCGCTGCAACGACGGCAGTGATACGGCGGCCCATACCGCCATCGGCGGGGCCACTTTCAGTGGGCAACGTGTCTGGAGTGACCTGCGAACGGGTGGGCTCGGCTGACGCGCCCCCAGAATGCCCCGTTTCGTTGGCCTGGCTCGCTGAATCGGGCCCCAGTGACTGTGCGGATGAATCCGACGGCCTGGGATCAGGGTGGGAACTGACTTCACACATACCGCTGTTAAACTGCCACCGGAGCCTTGATGTGGGGATGCGGGTCGTAGTTCTCCAATTCGAAATCATCAAACTGGAATTCCGTGATCGTCGCCACATCCCGCTTGATGTGGAACGCCGGCAATGACCGAGGCGTCCGGCTGAGCTGCTCACGAGCTTGGTCGAAATGGTTGCTGTACAGATGCACGTCCCCCAGTGTGTGGACGAATTCACCCGGCTTCAAACCAGTCACCTGCGCCATCATCGAAGTCAACATCGCGTAGCTAGCGATATTGAACGGCACGCCCAGAAACAAATCCGCACTCCGTTGATACAACTGGCACGACAACCGACCACCAGATACATAGAACTGAAACAACAAGTGACAGGGCGGCAAAGCCATCTTGGGCACATCGGCCACATTCCAAGCGGAAACCACCAACCGACGAGACTGCGGATTCGTGCGAATTTCGTTCTCGACCCAACCGATCTGGTCGACCGTTTGACCGTCAGCTCCCTCCCAACTTCGCCACTGGTGTCCGTACACGGGGCCGAGGTCGCCAGACTCGTCGGCCCATTCGTCCCAGATGGAGACTTTGTTTTCCTTCAGATAACCGATGTTGGTATCGCCACGCAGGAACCACAACAATTCATGCAAAATCGAACGAATGTGCAGTTTCTTGGTCGTCAGCAAGGGAAAACCGTCTGCCAAGTCAAACCGCATTTGACGCCCGAACAAACTGCGGGTGCCAACTCCGGTTCGGTCATCTCGATCGATCCCGCGGTGCAGGACTTCGTCGAGGAGTTGCAAATAGCCTTGCATGAGCGTCTCGTGCGATTTGGAACTGCCGGCGAATCTCTTTCGCCCAATCTTGAATGGTAACAGCCAAGGCGTTTCGGGAGCATCCGCCCTGCCCAACAAAATCAGCTCGAACGACTCAGCTGTTTCTTCCAATCCGGGCGACTCGGCGGGCAAGTCTCAAACCGGCATCGTCCAGTCCAACGTCCAGTGTCGGTCGCTTGTCATCTGCACGGCTTCCTCTGGTATCCCCACGCTGGCCACCATCGCCCGAGATTCCTGCAAAGTCAGCCCCGCCCACAACGATTGCCGCAGCAATTGAGCTGGAGCGTATTCCGGTGGAACGTCGACGCTCGCATCCGATCCCGCATGCAACTCGACCAAACGTTCAATCTCAGCTTCGTTTTCGGGGCGAAACAGATCCCGAATGAACAGACGTCCGCCCGGCATCAAGGCTCGCACCGCGACCTGAATCGCGGTGATCGGGTTGGGCAAATGATGCAGCACCGTGTTGCTGATGATGGTTTGAGCCAGGTCCTCTTGCAGGCTTTCGGGATCCGTCAGATCAATCTGTTGCAAGAACACCAAGTCCTGCATGCCAGCCAACTCAACCTCAAACTGTGCCAACTCCAGCATGTCCACGCTGAAGTCAACTGCCATGATCTCCAATCGGCCTTCCGCGAAAGGTCGCTCGGACTGACCCTCCACCTCCTCGGACTGGCGATACCGTTCACTCAAGATCAGGGGGATCCCGGCGGGGCCACACCCCAGATCGATGACCCGCGGGCCAACACACCCCCCTGAGAGAAGATCCTCGACAAAAGCAGTGTTCACCTGTCGATGATCCATCGCTTGGTAGGCGGCCGCATCCAGGGCAGGATCGTCCGGTAAAGGCTCCGGTACACGTGAGAACATGCGTTCAGGACACTTTCGAGTAAAAACGACTTGAAAAAACCGAAATGCACTTGGGTGAGAATAAACGCCCAACCCACTGGAATGGTGGTTTCCACCCAGACATTACTGGATTCTGGGCAAATTCACCCCCGCATTTTTTGAGCGGGCAACTACAACTTGAACAAGATGCCTGACCAAGGCAATGGATTGCGCGTGCTGAAGGGAATCGGGGCTTCGCGCTGGTTGTGGGCATTTTGACTACAGGGCCGATTGTAACGATTGCCCCTTTGCCCCCGAAGTGCTTGGAGCTGCCCGTGAGCCGATCTCAACCAGAATCCACCCCGTCCAATTCAGCAAGCCGCCTGAACAAACGTTCGTCTCAGTTCTCCGCAGGTTCCTGGTCGCCCTCCGCACCCACCGAATCATGGGCCATGGTGACTCCCAGTGAAGTCCTGCAGTCCTTCCGTCGCCGATTGCCGTCGATCATCGTCACCACGCTTTTGGTGACCCTGGCCGTCGTGGCTGTCCTGATTGTTTGGCCGAATCAGTATCGAAGCGAAGGCTTGATGTATGTTCGCCTCGGACGCGGTGCACTGGCCGTGGATCCGACCACCAAAACCACTCAATCGGTTTCGATGCAAGAAAGCCGCACGGCGGAAGTCGTCAGCATCGGCGAGATGATCGGCAGTCGGGAAATCGCGGAACGCGCGGTGAAACGAATTGGCGTTGAGAAAATCAACCAACCGCGCACCTGGATCGACCGCGGCCTGAACGACGTTGAAGCGTTCTTGAAATCGGACCATCAGCTGACCTCCTGGTTGCCAAAGTCCGAAGGCAAAACCGTCGGCGAACTGACCCCCGAAGAATACCAAGCTCAATTGGAGCGTGAAAACGCGATCAAGAAGGTCTCCCAAGCGATCAACGTCCAAATCGCGAAGAACGGCTACACCGTCGCGGTGGCCGGCAAAGGCGACGATCCCTTGCTGGTCCAATCCGTCGTCCAAGCCGTGATGGATGAATACGGCCGCTACCACGTCGAAGCTCACAGCGTGGACGGATCGGAGTCCTTCTTCGAGAAACGAGCCAAGCAAAGTCGCGAGACAGCCTTGACGACACGCCGAGCCTTGCAAGAAACACGCAATGAAATGGGCTGGCTCAGCGCCGCCTCCGCGGAAGAAACACTGCGTGAACGAATCATCGACCTGGAGATGAAGCTGAACACCGCGGACAGCGAACTCGCCGAAGCGATCAGCCAAGCCGAAGAACTGCGTCGCCAACTGGACGGGACCAAAGAATGGGTCCCCGTCGAAGTCACCCTGGGCATCGCCAACGTAGCGGGCGACCAAATGCGAAGCCAACTGTACGACGTGCAGATCCAGGACGGCGAGGAACTCTCCCGCGTCAGCCCCAACCACCCCCGCTACAAATTGCTGCAAGAAAAAATGCAGCAGAGCGCACAGCTCGCCAACGCGGAACGCGAAGATCGCGAAGAACGCCGCGAAGCAATCAACCCGGTCTACCAGGAACTCGAAACCCAGTTCCAAACCATTCGCGCCAAAGCCGTCGGACTGAAGAGCCGCCGTGATGCCGTGAACGAACGCCTGGCCGCCACTCAGCTGGACCTGCGACGCCTGAACGACGACTCCACCCGCTTGGCCGAACTGACCTGGGAAGCGGAATTGGCAGAGGACACCTATCGCGAACACGCACGGTCACTGGAAGAAGCCCGTGTCAATTCAGAACTGGACGAATTGCAGATGTCCGATGTCAGCGTGATTCAAGACGCGACATTGAACCTCAAGAAGTCCGGTCCGATGCGTGGCTTGTTGTCCGTTGTCGGCCTTCTGCTCGGCCTGAGCCTTGGATTGCTCCAAGCGATCCTGCGAGATTCGCCCGTCTCTTCGACCGGCGGTTCTCGCTCTGAGTTTTCGCGTAACAAGGCGGACAAAGTTCGGCGCCGCCCCAACTCCAACGACGCAGCCACGGCTGACACGGACATGGACGATGTGATGCACGAACAGGACACCATTGAAGTCAGTAAGCCGGTGACTGCCGGCCTGCCCAATGGCGACACCGTTGCCATGAACGAAACGACGGGAACGTTCAACGCTCCCGTGCCGCGCTGATCCCAGTGGAATTTGACGCGGGCAAAAACAGACCCCGCCTCGACCACGATGGATGAAGCAGACCGGCTCGAGTGGGCACAGACACGCACCTAGGAACAACAAACTTGTTTTCATTTTTAAAGAAAGAACGGCGTGAGCGCCTGCTGCGTTGGAAGGACGAGGCTTCCCTCGGCCGCCGACGCGTGCTGCTGCTGTCGTCGCGACAGTTCGATCGCGAACTGAACCGCGAACGCTTGCGAGCGACCCGGCGGTCCATTCCTTTCTGTCTCTTGACAGTTGAACTGCTGACCAAAGCAGGCTCGACACGTCGCAACACGAACAAACAAAACCGCCAACTGGTGGACCTGCTGCTCCGCAATCTTCGCGTGACAGATGAAAAAGGAATTCTGGCAACCTTCCGATATGGCGTCCTCCTGGTCGACACACCCGAAATGGGCGGTCGCGCGGTCCTGGACCGACTGTCACGCTTGACCTCCGCGGCGGGCTTGGAAGTGCGATTGCACCTGCAAGTCCACGACCCGAATGGCTTCAGCGAAGACAACGATCTCGACGGTGACGCCTCCGGCGATCGGCGCGCCGGCGAACGCCGCAAAGACGATCCTGCCGACAAACAAGAGAACTGGGTGCGTCTGGCAGAATCCTCGCCGGATCCCTCCGCATCGACGGCCCCCCAAACGCTCTCGCACAGCGGCGTTCAATCGTCGATTGATGACCTCTCACTCGTCGGCACTCCCCAACAATCCAACCACGCTGGTTTGTGGCTCAAACGCGGCATCGATCTTGCCGGCGCAAGCGTTGGGTTGATCCTGGCAGGTCCCGCGATTCTGGCCGCCGTGGCTGTGATCAAGTGGACCGACGGCGGACCAGCCTTTTTTCGCCAAACCCGCGAAGGCCAAAACGGTCGCCCTTTCACCATCCTGAAACTTCGCACGATGATCGTCGATGCGGAGAAATTCCAAGCGGAATTGCGTGCCGAAAGCCATCGCGACGGGCCCGCTTTCAAGATTTCTCGTGACCCGCGCGTGACCAAAGTTGGCCATTTTTTACGGGCGACTTGTTTGGACGAACTCCCACAACTGATTAATGTATTGAAAGGTGACATGTCTCTGGTGGGTCCTCGACCACTCCCCTGGCATGAGAGCCGAGCCTGCGAACGTTGGCACCGTCGACGCCTCGACGTTCGCCCCGGGCTGACTTGCACGTGGCAGGTCAACAAGGGAAAAGCCGTGACGTTCGATGATTGGATGCGGATGGATCTTCGTTACATCGACCAATTGGGTTTGTTTCAAGATCTTCGACTCATCGCTCAAACTGTCGTTGTGCCCGTGACGGGGCGTGGCGGCGAATAGACTCTCAACATGTCTGCCGTTTTGCCCGCGAAACCTGAATCCGACGACTCAACGCACACCTGCCCGCCGATCGGTTTCTTTGGAGACGATTCGCTGGAACGGGGATTTTCTGCTGACGCCAAATCACTCAGCCAACCGCTCGCGGCCGACTCGGTCTTGGACACCAAAGCCGTCTTTCTGACGCACTACATCCCGCTGTATCAAGTCCGGGTGCTGCAAGAGATCACCAAGCGAATTCGCGATTTTCAGATCCTGCTCAGCACGCCGATCGAGCCCAATCGCAATTTTGAATTGGACTGGTCAGGACTGAACGTCCAAGTCCAAAAGACCGTCACGCTGCGCAGGCGATGGCGACATGCCAAGGCAGGATTTGACGACCCGCTGTTCGTGCACATCCCCTATGACACCTTGGCTCAACTGAAACGCCTTCGCCCCGAGGTGGTCATCTCGCATGAACTGGGGGCTCGGTCATTGGCGGCGGCTCGCTATTGCCGACGCTCAGGAGCCCGTCTGGTCCTCGCGACATTCATGAGTGAACACACCGAACAAGGTCGCGGACGACTTCGCACCTGGGCGCGCCGGCGACTGATCCGGGCAGCCGATGCCATCACCTACAACGGCCCCTCCTGCCGCGAGGTGTTGCTGGTCTTGGGTGCCAAGGAAGAACAGTTGTTTCACCTGCCCTACGCGGCAGACGACCGAACCATCGCCAACGATGCCGAACGTCCACCGGAACCCCAGGTTCGCAGGCGTCTGCTCTGCATCGGGCAGCTCTCACAACGCAAAGGGGTCCTGCCCTTGGTTCGTCAAGCCAGCGATTTTTGCGCCGCCAACAATGAGTCCTTGGAAATCACCTTCGTGGGCGACGGCCCCTGTCGTGGCGAACTCGAAACCTTGGCAGCGGGGAATTGCACTCACGACAACGCTGCCATTGATTCCCGCCTGACCCTCCATGTGCTGGGCAACCAGCCCGCTGCCGAGCTTCCGCAACGGATGCATGAACACGGGGCCATCATCGCGCCGACCTTGGCTGACGAATGGTTGCTGGTCACCAACGAAGGGATGCACGCAGGGCTGCCGATCATCGGCAGCATCTACGCACAATCCGTCACCACACTGGTCCAAAACGGACGCAATGGCTGGCAGTACGATCCACTGGCCACCGCACCGTCATCATCGACGCTGGATCTTTCCGGCGCGCTGACTGCTTACCTCAACTGCGACGACGCGACCATCGCTGAAATGCGAAAGAACGCCCAGCAAGACATCCAGGGTTACACCCCGGAACGATCGGCGATGGGTGCCATCCACGCGATCCAATCAGCCATGCATCACCTCCCTCCGCATTCGACGGGGAATGCTGCACGATGACCCAAGCGTTGATCGGCAGCCTGTCGATGGATCTGGACAACAAATGGGCCTACCTCCGCGCTGCCGGGCGAGAGGACTGGGAGTCCACGTCGAGCTACCTTCCCATGGCCACGCAACGCGTCGTTGAGATGCTCGGCGAGCTGAACCTGCCTCTGACCGTGTTCTTGGTTGGACGAGATCTGAACGTCGATTCCGACGTCCAGGCCATCCAAACATTCGACCAACTTTCCAGCTGGGAAGCCGCGAATCATTCGCTCAATCATTTGCCGTGGATGCACACGATGAGCGAACCCGAAATCGAATCCGAGGTCATGACGACGCACGATCGAATCATCTCGACCATCGGCACCCGCCCGGTTGGTTTTCGAGGGCCAGGGTTCAGTTGCCCCAAGGAAGTGCTGCGAGTGCTGATCCGAAATCAGTACACCTACGATGCATCGATCTTTCCAACATCCGTGGCGCCGATCGCACGAGCTGTCTTTTTGGCTCGCACCAATCTGAAAGGCGAACAACGCGAAAAAGCGAAGAAGCTTTACGGTGGGTTCGATTCCATGCGAAACCCCAATCGCCCCTTTGTACGGCAGGAAGAGGTGGACGGCGTCGTTCGTCCACTGCAAGAGATCCCGGTCACCACGCTGCCCTTCCTGCGTGCTCCCATTCACTTCAGCTACGTCACTTTTTTGGCCAGTTTCAGCGTGATGGCGGCGAAGATGTATTTCACATCCTCGTTGCGGTTGTGTCGCCTGACCGGCACCTCGCCGTCGCTGCTTCTGCACCCGCCGGACTTTCTTGGGTGCGAAGACGATTCCGACATGGCTTACTTTCCCGGCATGAAAATGAAACGCGAAAAAAAGCTTTCATTCATGCGCTGGGCTCTCAACAAATTCGCTCGTGACTTTGATGTGCGAACCATGCTGGAACAAACCCAAACACTCGCGACCACGCACGCTCCCGTGCCTCAACCTGCAACCACTTGATCAAAACCATGTTGGACTACGGACAACACAACGTGTTGGGCATTGGCGTCAATGCGATCGACTACGAATCCGCGGTGGATCGCATCCTCACCGCCGCGAAGAACCATGCCCCGATGGCGGTCACCGCCTTGGCCGTTCACGGCGTGATGACTGGTGTGCTCGACCGGGAACATCACTATCGACTCAACCAATTCGACCTGGTCTGCCCGGATGGGCAACCGGTGCGGTGGGCACTGAATCGATTGCACCAAAGATCCTTTGACGGACCTGCCTTGTCCGATCGTGTTTACGGCCCGGAACTGACGCTTCGCCTGTGCGCCCAGGCTGCCAAGGAAGACGTGCCGATCTTTTTGTTTGGTGCCACTGAAGACATGCTCCAGCAGTTCGCCGATCGTTTGTGCGAACGGTTCGAAGGCCTCCGCATCGTCGGCAAACGTGCCTCCGCGTTTCGACAAATCACCCCGGAAGAACGAGACGAACTGGCCGCAGAAATCCGGGCCAGCGGCGCTCAGATGTGTTTCGTAGGACTGGGTTGCCCCCGCCAGGAAATCTTCGCCTACGAAATGAAAGAACACCTCTCGATGCCTCTGATCGCGGTCGGCGCCGCCTTCGCCTTCCATGCCGGAATGCTGGAACAGGCACCGGCTTGGATGCAAAAGAACGGGCTGGAATGGTTCTTTCGCCTGACGCGAGAACCGGGCCGTCTGTGGCGGCGTTACCTGTACTTGAACCCCGCCTACGTTTCCTTGCTCACGCTTCAGAAGCTGGGCATCTACCGTCGCAAACGTGACGGCGGACAGTCACCGAGCAAAGAACTGATGTTTGGCTGATCCGCCAATTCATTGCAGAGTCGACAGGCGAGGATCGCCTGGCGACGATGCTCACACGTTGAGTGCGTCGCTGATCCGCAGCGTTTCTTCCACCAGCGTGTCGACTCGCCGAGCGATTTCATCATCGGCCAACGAATCGCCTTCGAAGGACTCGCCGGTTGCGTAGACAAACCGCGGCACGATCAAGCAGCGGAAATCCAGCATCAGGCTGTTGGCCAACCCCATCACGGACATGTAACTGCCCTGGCCACCGGCGGCCAACAACAAGGCAACCGTTTTGTCTGTCCAGGCTTTCCCGGTGAGCTCCACCGCGTTTTTGATCGCCGCGTTGACGTCGTAATTGTAAACCGGAGAGGCAATGAAAATCGCTTCTGCCGAACGCACCAATTCGCCCAGCGCAATCACCTCTTCGTTGCCGTACGCCGTGGCACCATCGCAGGGTGGCAGAGTCCGCACGGACAGGTCGAACACTTCCACTTCGCGGCTCTGCCCACGCAGTCGCTCCGCAACCGATCTCGCCAGAATTCGGCTGCGACTGGTGGGGTGAAGGCTGGAACTGATGACGAGATGCATGCCCTGGCTCAATCGAAAGTGATGTTGGCTTGGAAGAAGAACTCAGACGACTGAGAGTTCAAGTGAAGAAGAATCGTGTGACGTGATAGAAGATGGGAGCGGCGAAACAGATGTTGTCGATCTGGTCCAGAATTCCAGCGTGCCCCTGCACCAAGGTCCCCGTGTCAGTCACACCACGGTCTCGTTTGATCGCACTCATGGTCAGCGTGCCCATGCTCGCCATCGCGGTCACGACCACGCCCATCAGCAACGCTTCCCACCAGAAAAACGGCGTGGCCCACCGAAGCAGCGCGGCGATCACACCGGTCGACATCATCGCCCCCAACACGCCTTCCCAGGTTCGCGAAGCGTTGATATCGGGAGCGATCACGTGACGCCCGGCCAGCTTGCTCCACACTCTTTCCAGGGTCAGCGACAACTGAGCGATCAAGACGAAGAACATCAACAAGTTGACGTTGCTGCCCGTCCAAGGTTCGCCACCCGTCCGAACCAACTGAAGATCCAGAAGCGCCGGGGCGTGGGACAGCGAATAAACACACACGAGCAGCCCGGCCTGGATCTTCGCACAACGTTCCAGAAACCGCTTGGCATCGCCCGCGATTGCAGCCCGAGCCGGAATGAACAGGCTGGCATAAACCGGAATCATGATGCTGTAAAACGGATAATAATCATCGCCCAGACCAATCAGGATGTACTGCAGCGGCGTGAAGATGAAGAAGATCCAAAACAGCGTCCGGTGGTCGCCACGTCGAGTCGGAGTCATCGATATGAACTCCCGCAGCGCCCAAAAGGACACCATCGAAAACAACACCACCAACCCGATCCGATGGATCAAGGAACCGATCACAAAGATCGCCACCATCGTCCACCACACTCGCAATTTGGCACGAAATCGCTTGACGACCGCGGCATCCACCGCGATCGAATCGTTGCGGCCAAGCAGGAACGCGACCAACGTTGCGATGGCCAGCGCCGCGAGAATGACCGCGATCAGGATGTAGGTGGTTGTATCTGGCAAGGTGATCTTCGGAGTGAGAGGAACCGACTCGACCAGCAGAGTTTCTGCATTGGTTTAGACCGTCAATTTCGCAACCACAGCTGCGCCCATCTCGTCGGTCGACACGCTTTTGGATTGATCGCCTCGAGCCAAATCAGGGGTTCGCAGACCATCGGTGATCACGGCCGCAACCGCAGCTTCGATGGCTTCGGCTTCCTCGGTCAGCCCCAATGAATGCCGCAGCATCATCGCAGCTGCCAAAATGGTCGCCAACGGGTTGGCGATGCCTTTGCCGGCGATGTCCGGTGCCGATCCGTGAATGGGCTCATACAATCCAGGCCCACTGTCGCCCAGCGACGCACTGGGCAGCATGCCAAGCGACCCGGGCAACATCGACGCTTCATCGGTCAGGATGTCGCCGAACATGTTGCCGGTGACAACCACGTCAAATTCCGAGGGGCGATTGATCAAGTGCATCGCCATCGAGTCGACGAGCACGACGTCGTACTGCACGTCAGGAAATTCGTTGGCCATGACTTCCGCGGCCACACGTCGCCACAATCGACTCGGTTCCAGAACGTTGGCCTTGTCGACGCTGGTCAATCGATTCGAACGTCCGCGAGCGGCTTGAGCAGCCATGCGGACGATCCGTTTGACCTCGCCAGCGGAATAGGTCATCGACTGGAACGCGGTTTCATCGTCGCCGCTGCCGGAGGTGCCCGACTCGCCAAAGTAAATCCCGCCGGTCAGTTCTCGAAAAAACAGGATGTCGGTGCCTTTGACGATGTCCGCTCGCAACGGGGACGCCTCGGCCAACTCATCGAACAACTTGATCGGGCGTAAGTTGGCGAACAAACCCAACTCCTTGCGGATTTTCAACAACCCGGCTTCTGGTCGAGTCTTCGCCGATGGATCGTCCCATTTCGGCCCGCCAACCGCTCCCAACAAAATCGCCGCGGACTCACGACAGGCGTCGATGGTCGCCTGAGGGAGTGGGTCGCCAGTCTCGTCAATCGCGATTCCGCCAATCTGGTGCGAACTGAACTGAAACGTGTGTCCGAATCGCTCCGCCACCTTGGCCAGGACCAAACGGGCTTGCTCGACGATTTCAGGTCCGATCCCGTCTCCGGGCAACAAAACGATGGAGGAATTCATAAGGTCTGACGCGGGGCTGAGTTGGCGTGGGGGAAAACAGGAAAGACGCATGATTTTTGGAGCACAGAACTTAGCCGAATCGCAGCGTTTCCCCCAGGGTCCTGGACACTCAATCATCACAACCAGCACGACCGTCCAACTCCCCTGCAATGCGTCGAAAGCCGCGGAAGTGCTCCACACACGGGGGCGATCTCTAACCCAAACTTGAGAAGTGTCGCCTCACGTGAGTGCCTCCTTCACGCGAAACCAGACTTTGCCACTGCCATTCCGTCACGTGTCCGCACCGCGACGGATGAGTCCGTTCGGCATTCCTGTCCGACACCTCCCGCACACCCGACACCTCCAGCACGCCCCAATATGCAATCGACCACCAACTCCAACTTCTCGCCCGTCACCGAGACCGTCATTTCGCCGGTTGCTTCGTCCGCCAGCGTTGATATCGCCAAGGAAGCGTCGTTTTCTGCGGCCAGTCTCCCGTCGGCTTTGAGCATGACTCGTGAAGTCCGCGTGCTGCATGTCGTCAACGGCGAGCACTTTTCGGGTGCCGAGCGCGTGCAGTCTCACCTGGGACGCTGCTTGCCGGATTTCCACGTCACCGCCGATTTCGCGTGTGTCAAACCCGGACGCTTCGCCGAGATGCTGGAAGAACGCCAAACCGGCGTCGCGGGTGAAAACTGGGGACAATGCCACCGTGTCCCCATGCGACACCGCTTGGACTGGACCGCGGTCAAACGACTCGCACGCGTGATGGCCGAAGGCGAGTACGAACTCCTGCACGCACACACACCTCGCACCGCGATGCTCGCCTCGGCGGTTTCGAAGTGGTCGGGCCGACCTTGGGTGTACCATGTCCACAGCCCCGCCGGCCGGGACTGCGAACGAGCCTGGGCAAACCACATCAACGCCTGGATTGAGCGTCGCTCACTCGCAAATTGCTCGCATTTGATCACCGTGTCCAACAGCCTTCGCGAAGACACGCTTCAACAAGGTTTCCGTGCAGACCAAGTCACCGTCGTTCACAACGGCGTGCCCGCCATCCGTCCCGCTCGGCAGAGCAAACCGACGATCGGTAGTCACTGGACCATCGGCATGATCGCTCTGATGCGATCCCGAAAAGGTTTGGAAGTCGTCCTGGATGCCCTGGCAATTCTGAAGCATCGCGGCATCGAAGTCACGCTGAGGTGCATCGGACCGTTTGAAACCGAAGCTTACCGACAACAAATCGACGCTCAGATCACCGAGCTCGGGATTGGTCATCTGATCGAATGGGTGGGATTCACCCAAGATGTTCCTGCCGAACTCGCTCGCCTGGATGCGATGGTCTTGCCCAGCCTGTACGGCGAAGGTTTGCCGATGGTCGTCCTGGAATCGATGGCCGCCGGAACCCCGGTCATCGCCACCTCGGTCGAAGGGACACCCGAAGCCATCCGGCATGGCATCGAAGGCGTTCTCGCCGAACCTCGCAGCGCAGACTCCTTGGCCGAACAAATCGAAGCGATGGTTTCCGGTCAACACGATTGGCAATCCATGTCGGATTTCGCCGTGACGCGCCATCACCAAAGTTTCAGCGATCACACGATGGCCAACGGCATCGCCAAAGTCTATCGTCGCGTTCTGGAGCCATTGAGCCTCCCCAGCAACGGTTGATCCCGGTGCAAATTTCCGCCTCGCAGGTGCCCGTTTGCTTGGTACGATGAACCAAGCGGCAACCGAACCGCGTTTCTGATCACAGCTTTCTGAATCGGCGGAAAAAACGATGCGAAGCTTCACCGGATGGACCTGCCTTTCCAACCCGTCCACCAACCACCTTGCAAGCTTGGCATCGGCTTGGTTGCTGTGGGCAATGATGGCGACCAGCCTGCTGGCCCAACCGCCACTTCACGTCGATGGCCGCCGCGGTCCCTATCACGATCACGGTCGTCACGGCGGGCCATCCGGCGAGTTTGACTTGGTCGAACCCACCGGTGCGGTGACCGGGAGAATTTCTTTGCGTCGAGACCAGCTGATCTATCGACACGGCGACGGTCGGCAAGTCGTCTACCGACGCAACGGACGCTACGACACGCCCGACGGACAATTCCTGGGCTACTACAACACGCTGCTCGCCCGAGTCCTGAAATTCCCACGCAGCGGGTTCGGCCACTTTCTTTACGCCGACCTCGACGACTTCACTCCCTTCCCACAAGCCTCCTACCGTTTGCTGCACCCCGTCGGCGCAGGCCCGATTGGCGGCCCCATCGTTGGCCCTTGGGCGGGCGGCTACATGACCCACGACATCTCGGTTTATGGCGGTGGGCTCGGATTGCCTTGGTTGGCCCCGGCACCTGCCTTCGGTTGGGGCATGAACGCCGGTCCGCTTGGGCCCATGCCGTTTGCCCCCTTTCCTCTCAATCCGTTGCCACTCAGCCCCATCCCACTGAATCCCGGTCCTGTTCCCATCGACACGCGGCGGGTCGCGTTGCCAGACTTGCCGCCTGCCAAGATTCGGTTCACCAACAGCAGCCAACGAGACGTCAACGTCACCCTGTCGGACGCTCGCCAAGCGGGCCTGTCGAAGACGTTCCGACTAGGGCCTGCTGAAACGCACGACATGAAACTGCGACGCGATGCCGGTCACGAATGGGTCGAAACCTATGAACTGCTGTCACCGGACGGCCAGTGGATCACCCGCGAAGTCCGACACTCAATCCAACCGCAACCTCGTTACGAAATCGTCGTTCATGAATGGCGGGTGCAATCCGTTGCGATCGATCGCACCGCGCGGGGCAACAATCGGATCGAAGACATCAACATGCAAGGCAAAGGCATCGGTCGCTTCCTCTTGCCACCGGGCCCCGAACTCACCGACCAAACCATCGATGTTTTTCAATCCGCGAGAGCCATGCAAAACCAAGGCACCGTGACACCTTTGATTTCGGACGAGCAAATCCAAGAGCAGTTCCGTCCCAGCGATCGAGTCTCACCGTTCGAACGAGCCCTCCTCCAACAACAACGAGCGATCCAACAAGCCCAGCAGGGACAACGTTAGGAACCGCATGGCAAAATACTGATCTTTGCCGAGCAAGAGATGACGAGAGACACCAATTTGTCCGCCGTGAAAATGACAATCAAAATGCAAGTCGAATGGTTGGGATGCATTGCCGTTGCAGCCTCCTTGCTGGTGGGATGCGAGAAAACCATCCCCGAAGGAACTCCGGTTCCCAACAACGTGGTCGAGCATGAAAGCGACGACGCCATCGAACGTTACATGCAAGCTCAAGATCAAAACTCGCGACAAATGGCGGAGCAATACCAAGAGCAGGCGATGGCCGCCCCCTCGATGACCGAGCCTTCTTTGATCGAGCAGCCCACCAACGGCCCGCATTCAGCCGACCCGGATACTGCGACCAACCCTGCAGACGCTGGCCGGCAGGATCCCCCGCCAGCCGTTCCCCCAGTGACCGTCGACATCATCTGACTGCCAAGGCTGCATTGGATTGGCAGCGAGGGCCCCCGTTGGCGAGGCACCTGCCAATGGGAGCAGCAGAACAGACGAAGAAACGTTTCCGCGTCACGCTCGCGAAAGAAATTGGCCGGTTCGCGAATCAACCTTCAGTCGTTCGCCTTCCTTGATGTACTCGGGAACTTGAATGACCAACCCGGTTTCCATGGTGGCGGGCTTGGTGCGTGACGTGGCTGAGTTGCCCTTCACACCTGGATCACACTGAGCAATGTTCAGCTCCACGGTCGCTGGCACTTCGATCCCAACGCAGGCGTCGTTGTAGATCAATGCCCGGATGCCCTCCAGGCCTTCCGTGATGTAAGGCATCTGCTCTTCCGCATCCTCGAGAGGGATTTCGTACTGCTGAAAATCCTCTTTGTCCATCACGTGCAAGAACTCCGTGTCGGTGTACATCATTTGCACATCCCGGCGAGAAAAATCCGCTTCTTGAAGGACTTCGGTGCCCTTCAGAGTGATGTCGACCTTGTTGCGGGTCATGACATTCCGAGCCCGAAACTTGTACAGCGTTGCCGCGCCTCGAGCAGACGGCGACTGAACCGACATTCCAACGATCATCACCGGGTTGCCATCGTGGACCACAACGGAACCGGACTTCACTTCTTTCGCGAGCATGATTGATATCAAAATGGGAGAAGAGGATTTTTGAGAAACGTAATGCTCGCTCAAACGAAAGAAAAGCCCGGATCCTGGCTTTTCATCAAGCGGGCGTGCCACCGCTCCCCGCCCTACAACTCGCTCGATCCCTGCGACCGTTGCAACGTTTCTCTGTGAAAGTGGCAGACGGTTCGGGGGTTCGCTTTCGAGAAACTTCGGCGACTTTCGGTTCACGGGAACGACCTACGGTTGCCATAGCAACGAACCCGTTGGTCGCGAATTCAGATCAACACGGCACCGTGAGATTCCAAAGCAACCGTCGCCATGAACGCCCCTGACGCATCCCATCCCGAATCGACCGGCAACCCCGGTGCGTTGGCGTCTGATGTCAACAGCCTCGATTCAAACCGCGAGCCGACTGACCGTTGCGGCGATGGCTCCTCGAGCGATCCCGGCAACCAGAACGCTGGCTCCTCGCGAAAAAGTCGGTCGCGTTCACGACGTCGTCGACCAGCGAATGCCTCCCTATCCCATCCCATTCACGAAGAAACGATCGGTGCGATCTCCGGCGATCGTTCGCCTTCTTCTGCCCCCCCCCCTGGGTCCAAGGATTCCGTCAGCGTCCCCGTGTCCCGGTACGAATGCCTCGAAGAGGTAGGGCGAGGCGGCTGGGGAGTCGTTGAGAAGGCTGTCGACCGACAACTCGATCGAGAAGTCGCGGTGAAACGATTCAGTGACACCGATGATGTCACGGAACAAGAGCGACAACGTTTTCTGAACGAAGCCAAAGTCACCAGCCAACTTCAGCACCCAGGGATTGTCCCCGTCCACGAAATGGGCGATCAGCATGACGCGTTCTACGTCATGAAGTTGCTCGATGGCGTCACCCTCAGTGAGTTCATCCAACAACATCACCAAAGCGATCAAACCCGCAATCGAAAGACCCAACACCAATTTGGCGAATCACTCGAACCGTTGCTGCAACGGTTTGTTGATATCTGCAACGCCGTCGCCTACGCACATCAGCGAGGAATCATTCATCGCGATCTAAAACCCTGCAACGTGATGATCAGTGGCTTCGGCGAGACGGTGGTGCTCGATTGGGGATTGGCCCAATTCGTCCCATCACCAACCGGCTCGGCACCCGCCCGATCCAAATCATCCCAGCCCACTCGGCAAGCTGATCTTTCGCTGCCCTTGGAACCGCACGGTACCGTGCTGGGCACCCCAGCGTACATGTCACCGGAACAGGCCCGTGGAGAGTCCCACCGGATCAATCCCTCTTCGGATCTGTATTCCTTGGGCGTGATTCTCTACACCATCATCGCTGGCCGAAATCCGTACCATGGCCAACCTGTCAAGCAAATCTTGGAACAAGTCCGCCGATCATCTTTCCCTGACTTGCGAACGGCTCAGCCGTTGGTTCCCAAACCACTGCTCGCGATTGTTCGCCAAGCGATGTCATCGTCGCAACACGACCGCTACGACAGTGCCGAGGAACTGGCAAGTGAGGTGCGCCGTTTCATCGCCGGCGATTCCGTTTCCGTCCACCGCGAAAGCATGATTGAAAAAGGAATGCGATGGTGCCGGTATCATCAAAGCATCGCCGCCACCGTCACAGTCGCAGCCAGTGCGTTGCTAATCGCGACGATCATCTTCGGTCTGGTCATCCATCAATCTCATCGCACTGAACGCTTGGCCCGTGTGGATGCCCAACGCGCTCACCGCGAAGCGATCATCAATCTTGGCGAAGCGATCGACGCGACCGACACATGGCTGAATGAACTCAGCGGGTCCCTTCAATTTTATCCCGGCATGGCGGCGATCCGTTCGAACCTCCTCGATCGAGCGATTGAACAATACGATCAAATCGCAATCCAAAACCTCAACGGCTCAGCCTCGCCCCTCTCCACCGGTGAGTTGGACGATTTCGATCTGTCGAAATCCAGCCGGCAAACGGAGCGTCTGACGTTGCTGCAACACGTCAAAACTCAACTCCGATTGGCCGACCTCCACCGAATCACTGGCCACCCCGAGCAAGCACAGCAGCAGTATGCGGTTGCGGAGTCCCTGCTGAGCAATCAACCCGATCTTGGCAACCAACTGCAGATCACCCCCGTCTCCACGACCGCTCGCCAAGATCCACTCGAAACTCAATTCGAACTGGAACGGATTCATTCATTGACCGGGCAGTTGCTCCTTCAAGACTCATCATCGACTTCGATTCCAACCCAACGTCTCTTGGCGGCCCGACAATGGTTGCTCCAACGCCTCGGCACGTTCGCCACTTCCTCCGAACCTGAACACTCGGGTCGCATGGATCCGACCCTGGCGAAAACGGCAGCCATCTACGCACAACTCGAACTTGCAATTCAAATCCAGTCGGATCCATCCCTCCATCCCGGACTGAAGGATGCCGCCTGCTTCCAACACGCCATCGATGTCGCTCGCCGACTCGCCAAACTTCAGGGAACAGTCGGAAACCTCCGACGATCGGAAACCATCCAAACGAACCACTGCCTCCAACTGATGGATGCTGATTCCCTCACGCTCGCTGAACAGGGATGGTCGCAGTTGATTGGTGACCTACAAGAATGGCTGGATTCGGCCCCGGACCGCATCGATCTTCTACAATCCCGTGCCCGTGCCTTGCACCAGCGAGGCAACTGCCGGGCTCGTTTAGGCAAGCAAACCGAAGCAGTCGCTGATCTGAAAGCGTCGCTCCAGATGCTCGCCAAGGCTTCGCGACTGACGGAAATGGCCCCCGACCAAACCCAGCGTTTGCATCAAACACAACTGGATTTGAGACGTCTTCAAGCCGCAACCACAACGATCACCCCGATCGGCACGATCAACAACACCGTCGCGGTTGACACAAATTCCGACGAGTCAGACTGAATGCCGTGACGCTGTGTTCCAAATGAGAACACCGTAACCCATGGTTGCAAGCAAGCCCAAACAATGGTGACAACCGTCGCCGTGCAGTCGTTCCACGGGTCCCCCTCAAATATGCATGGAGCAGGTCAGATGACAACCGTTGCCCACCCAGCCAGCCAAACCATCCCCACTGGCCTCGATGCTTCAGAAGCGACGCTGCGACAACAGCCAACCGTTCCAACATGCGAATCGAACAACGAGTGCTGCTTGGTACAAATCTATCCGCCGGACGTCATCGAAGGCATGCTGCTTTTGGAACAAGACGAGTTTCAAATCGGTCGATCCCCTGATTCCGATCTGCCACTCTTTGACAACAGTGTTTCTCGCCAGCACGCCATGCTGATTCGCGGGCAAGACGGCTACCTCATCCGCGACCTAGGCAGCACCAACGGAACCCTGATCAACGAAACCGTGATCCAGGACGATCGCAGCTTGGAAAGTGGCGACACGGTCCGCATCGGCAGCTTTCTCTTCCGGTTTCTTTCTGCCGACAGCGTCGAGACGCAGTATCACGAAACGGTCTACAACGCATTGACCCGCGACGCGCTCACCGGCGCCATGAACAAACGGTTTTTGACCGAAGCCATGGACCGAGAACTGTCACGTTCGTCGCGTGCCAAGCTTGAGATGGCCGTCATCATGTTGGACATCGACCACTTCAAATCCGTCAACGACACGCACGGGCACTTGGTGGGAGACGATGTCTTGCGAACCTTTGGACAACGCATCCAAGCACTCTGCCGAGCCGACGACATGTTGGCTCGCTATGGCGGCGAAGAGTTCTGCTTGCTGCTCGCCGCGACAGGTCGCAAAGACGCGATGGAAATTGCCGAACGCTGCCGAGCAACGATCGCTGACACACCCTTCGCAACTTCAATTGGCCCACTCCCGATCACCGCCAGCTTTGGCGTCTCTGTTTTCGATCCCGAGCAAATTCAATCGGTCAAAGATTTGATCGGGTCAGCCGACCAACAACTCTACGAAGCAAAGCGTTCAGGTCGCAATCAAGTTCGCGGCTGATGGCTTGCTGCCACCAACTTTTGCAAATCCGACCAAAGAGGTCGGCAGGAGTCTTTCGGCATCCGAACTGTTTTGGCAAGCGTTGTTGCTCGCTAACGCTGGACTGCTAAAAGTTTGGTGTTATGGAACGCATTCGTTTGCGCAAGTTTTCATCCCGGCAGGGATGTCAGAGAGTAGCCGTCGGTAAGCGATCGCGCCACCGACGGACCTGTAGCCCGCGTCGCCACTCTCCATCCCGCCGTGGCCATGGGCCACGGCGGGATGGAGAGTTTTTTGGGAGGCACGGTTTCCGGGGGTGTGCTGCTACGCAGCGACCCCCGGCTACCATCTGACATCCCTACCGGGATGAAGAAAGGCAGAAGCCGGAAGAAAAACTGCATCCGCTGTTGGATTGCCTGAGTAAACAAAAAGCTGGACTGGGGCCATCGGTTGGGGTTACGCTGTGGGTCTCCCACCTCCCGCGAAGCAGATGTCCCACCTATGTCGCGCCCCATCCTTGCCGTCCTGGCGATCGTTCTCATTGGCTCCCACCTGCGAGCTGATGTGGATTACGACGCCGATATCAAACCACTCTTCCAAGAGAAATGCGGTTCCTGTCACGGCGTCCTCCAGCAAGAGGGCGGACTCAGGCTCGATGCCGGGTCCCTGATCCGTGGGGACCACGATCCCAACGGCCTGCTGGATTTGGAACACCCTTCCCAAAGCGAACTGATTCGACGAGTCGCCTCTTCGGATCCCGATGTGCGAATGCCGCCCGAAGGCGAAGGAACGCCACTGTCGACTCAACAGATCCATCAACTGACCGGCTGGATCGAACTCGGCGCCCCCAGCCCGCCGGACGAAGTGATCATGGAATCGCCGTCCCAGCACTGGGCCTACCAGCCTCCCACCCAACCCAAGCTTGCGACCGACGTTCCTGAACCATGGTCGGCGAACCCCATCGACACCTTGATGTTCGCCCAGTGGCGACAAAGCGGTTTGGATCCCGTTCCACCAGCGGACCCTGCGATTGCTTTGCGACGCCTGCACTTGGACGTGACGGGATTGCCACCGACCCGAGCCGACCAAACTGAGTTCGCAACGGATTCTTCGAGCGAGGCTTGGCGAGAGCGTGTGGATCGATTGCTGGACGATCCCGCCTATGGAGAAAAATGGGGTCGGCACTGGATGGATGTGTGGCGATACAGCGACTGGGATGGCTACAGAAACGAACTCCGTGGTAGCCAGCGACACATCTGGCATTGGCGAGATTGGATCATCGAATCGCTGAACGTGGACAAAGGCTACGACCAAATGATCCACGAAATGGTGGCCGGCGATGAGGTCGCCCCCGAAGACCTCGACGTGCTGCGTGCCACCGGGTTCCTGGTTCGGAACTTCCACAAAAGCAATCGCGACATTTGGTTGGACGCAACCGTCGAACACACCGCCAAAGCGTTCCTGGGAATGACGATCGCCTGCGCTCGATGCCATGACCACAAGTACGACCCCATCTCGCAGCAAGAGTACTACGCGTTTCGAGCGATCTTCCAACCGCACCAAGTCCGCACCGAACGTTTGCCGGGAGAGCCCGACACAGCCAAACTCGGGCTTCCGCGAGCCTACGATGCGGACCTGGACGTCCCGACCTACTTGTACGTGCAGGGCAACGAAAAGAATCCTGACAAGGATCATCCGATCGCCCCCTCCGTCCCGGAGATCGTCGAACTCCCCTTTGCGATTGAACCGGTCGCGCTGCCAAATCTCGCATCCAATCCTTTTCTGCGGGACTACATCGAAGCCGAGGAAATTGCCACTGCACAACAGAAACTTCAGTCGGCCCAGAAATCACTGCAATCGTCCAATGACAAACAGGACTCGATCAAACGGCAACAACTCACCGTCGCCGAAGCAAACCTGAAGTCCATCCAACAACGTTGGGCCGCAACCAGAGCCAAGTTCGCCGGCACAAGTTCAAACCATGACGAATCGGCTGCCGATCCGACGCCCGCTGAAGCCCTCGCCGTCCAAGCGGCCAAGTCCGAACGAACGCTGCATTTCCAGCAAGCATTGCTCGACGTGCTGAAGCAGCGCAACGCGGTGGCGACCGCTAAAGATTCCAAGGAAACAGACGAGACCAAAAAGAAGTCTGCCCTCGATTCGGCCAACAAGAAACTGGCCGAACTCGAGAAGAAGTTGGTCGATGCTTCCGTTCAACTGGTTGGCAACGACGGCAAGTTCACCCCGGTGGGCAAGAGCTACCCGTCGACCAGTAGCGGGCGACGCACTGCACTTGCAGAGTGGATCACCCATCCAAGAAACCCGCTGACCGCTCGCGTTGCCATCAACCACATTTGGACGCGTTACTTTGGCCAACCGCTGGTTTCCAACCTCGACGACTTTGGTCTCCGATCACCACACCCCATCCACCATGAACTGCTGGACTGGTTGGCCGTGGAACTGGTCGAAAACGACTGGAGCATGAAGCACATCCATCGGCTGATTGTCCAGTCACGCACCTATCGACTCGCTTCGTCGGCGTCGCAAGATTCAGAAACCACGTTTGCCAAGAACGGCGAGATCGATCCCGACAACCTGCAACTTTGGCGAGCCAACGTGCGCCGCTTGGAGGCCGAACTGGTTCGCGACAATCTGCTTTCGATTGCTGGGACGCTGGACCGATCCAGAGGCGGCCCCGACATCGATTTCAAAAAGGGCGAAACGACGCCGCGACGAAGCGTCTATTTCCGCCATGCTTACGAGAAACAGATGCCGATGCTGGTCATCTTCGACGCAGCCAACCCGACCGATTGCTATCGACGATCGGAAAGCATCGTCCCCCAACAAGCACTGGCGCTCGCGAACAGTCCGCTGGCGGTCGATCAATCTCGCCAGACCGCGGCGCGACTCAGTGCCGACGTCACGGACGACCTCGCCTTCGTCTCGGAAGCCTACGCCGCGATCCTGGGACGCGAACCCACCGACAGTGAACGCTCCGCCTGCGAATCGTTCTTGACCCACCAAGCAACCTTGCTGGCCGATCCTGATCAGCTTTCTCCTTCAACCGGTGCGGCCAAAACCTCCGTTCCGCCAGCGACCGATGCGAACCTTCGCGCACGTGAAAACTTGGTTCACGTTCTGTTCAACCACAACGACTTTGTAACGGTGCGATGAGCATGCAATTTGGAAACAAAGGCCCCCATCCATTCTCCGAACGTCACCGCCGTGGCTTCCTGCAGGATCTCGGGTTGGGATTTGGAAGCATTGCACTGTCCAGCCTGCTGCAGGGTGACTCGGTCGCTCACGGCGACGCCCTCGCGGAAAGCGAACTGAAGAAGATCGCCCCGAAAGCCAAGAGCGTGATCTGGCTGTTCATGATTGGCGGCGCCAGCCACATGGAGACCTTTGATCCGAAGCCACAACTGAACCAACTGGCTGGTAAAACGATCAAGGAAACACCCTACGCCAAAGTCCTCGAGTCCCCCTACTTGGCCAACGAACGCGTGGTCGCGTTTGACCCCAACAACGGATTCATTCGCAACGAAATCTATCCCCTGCAAGTCGGCTACGCACCGCGAGGCGAAAGCGGGATCGAAATCAGCGATTGGTTCCCGCACGTCAGCAGCTGTGCCGATGACCTGTGCGTGATCCGGTCAATGTGGACCGAGGACAGCAACCACGGCGCTCAACTGCAATTTCATACCGGACGCCATCGCGTCGACGGCTTCTTTCCCACCATCGGCTCCTGGGCGACCTATGGACTGGGCTCACTCAACGAAAACCTGCCTCAATTTGTTGTGATGGGAACTCCTGTCGCCGATTGTTGCGGCGGCCGTGAATGCCATCGTGCAAATTACTTGGGCCCGCAATTCGACGGCATTCCGCTGGACATTGATTCAGACATCCCGCTCCCTTACGCGGCACCACCCGGTGGCGTGTACCAAGAGGAACAAGCCGGCGAGTTTGAACTGCTACGTCAACTGAACCAAATCTCGTCGGAGCAATTCCCGAGCGACGAAGCGCTGCGAGCCCGAGTCCGCTCCTACGAATTGGCGTTTCGAATGCAGACCGCGGTCCCCGACGTGGTCCGACTGGAAGACGAAACCGCGTTGACTCAACGAGAGTACGGGTTGGACCAACCTGAGACCAAAGTCTTCGGACGTCAGATGCTGACGGCTCGCCGATTGGTCGAACAGGGCGTTCGGTTCGTCCAGGTTTACCACGGCAGCAACGGCGGGGCAGGGCAGTGGGACAACCACAAAGGTCTCAAAGCGGGACACAGCAAATTGTGCAAACAAACCGACCAGCCAATCGGTGCCTTGTTGAAAGACTTGAAACAACGCGGACTGCTGGATGAAACCCTGGTCGTTTGGGCAACGGAATTCGGACGAACTCCCGGAGCTCAATCATCCAACGGTCGCGACCATCATCCCTACGGATTCAGCGTTTGGATGGCCGGCGGCGGAGTGAAGGGCGGAATGACGCACGGTGCGACGGATGAAATTGGATTTCACGCCGTTGAAGACCGCCACTACGTGACCGACATCCACGCCACGATTTTGCACCAACTGGGACTGAACCCGCACGAGTTGGTCGTCCCCGGTCGACAACGACTGGAAAAAGATTTCGGTCACGTCATCCACGACGTGCTCGCCTGAAAACGAACGGTCTAAGTCCAGTCGCGTTTCGCACGGCTGCGCAAACGGTTCGCTTCATCGTCGTCCACAAACGTTTCCGTTTGGGGATCAATCGTGAGCGTGCGATTCAAAATCCAAGCCAGCGCGGCGGCGTGACAAGCAACATGCGACCGACGCATCACGGTTGAATTGCAAGTCGCCTGTTCTCGAGTCTTGATGCAATCGAAGAAGTTCCGTGCGTGGGCGGTGACGTCCAAACCACGCACACGCTCAGCGCTGGAAAGCTCTTTTTGCAGGGCAGGTGAAGACGCCACAATCTCACCTTCATCGCCCGTTTCAATCGAGCCATCCTCACCGATGAACCGCACCGGGCAGGTCCCCAAACGAGTCAGCCAACGCGGGCTGCGATCACCAAACGGCTCCTCCAAGAAGTCCACTTTCAACTGAACGCCGTTGGCATACGTGCACATGATCGCGGTTTGCGAAGGCTCGTACTTCACAGGCATCGTGTCATCGGCGCCCGCGGCCCACTGGCAAAGATCCAGCGTGTGAGCTCCCCAATCCAGCAAACGCGCACCGCTGTCAAAGTCGTACTGACCACGCCAACGACCATCGACGTACTTCTGGTTGAATGGACGCCATGGAGCAGGCCCCAACCACATGTTCCAATCGCAAACGGCTTCGTCCGGTGTCGGTTGAGCGGGCAACCAAGTGTTGTCCAAGGTCGGCAAGTAAGCGGTGGCCTGCAATTCCTTTAGCTCGCCGAGCTTTCCAGACTGAGCCACTTGCACGGCTTGAATGAAATTCGGCACGCTCCGCCGCTGCGTGCCCGCCTGGAAGATTCGACCCGTTCGCTGGAACGTCTCATCGAGTAGCTGGCAATCACGAATCGTGATCCCACACGGTTTTTCACTGTAGACATCCTTGCCAGCCTCAGCGGCCAGGATCGATGCGGCGGCATGCCAACGATCGCCGGTTGCGATCAAGACCGCATCGATCTCATCCCGCGCCAGCAATTCTCGAAAATCGTGATAGAGCGTGCAGTCTTGATTGCCGTAATGGTCGTCCACCAACTTCTTTCCCGCATCACGCCGCGACTGTTGCACGTCAGCGATGGCGACACATTGCACATCCTTGAGCTTCAAGATCGCTTTCAGATCGTAGGTGCACCGAGGCCCGATCCCAATCACCCCCAGCGTGATCCGTTCCGACGCTGCGACAGAATCGCCAGCCCCAAGTGCCTGAGAGGAAACGAAAGCGGGAGTCGCGAGAGCCGCCCCAGCGGCCAGTGTGGTGGACAGAAAGCTGCGTCGATCGGTCATGATTTCGGTGGGGAAGGCGTAGCCGGAGGGATTTGCTAGCGAGACTGCAATCGTGGAACGAGTCGCCATCTCAGCAACATGTCTCTCATTCTAATGACTGAGAACACACCGATGGCCATCAAGTGCGTCAAGATCTTCCCGCCACTATCACAGCTTGATGCACAGCACTTCTTGGTTGTCGCGGATGTATCCCAAACCATTGGCGATTGAAAGGGATTGACGTGTCCTGCCAAACAGCTTGGATCTGCCCAATTCTTCGTATCCATCCGGCGAGACCTTCACCAACACCAACTCCCCGTCCATCGTGGTGATCCAAAGCTTTCCGTCGGCCAGAACCAAGTTGCCTTTGCCAAACCGAGTCTTCCGCCAAACTGTCTCGCCGGTGCCCGCATCAATGCATGTCAGGTGTGTGGTTGGCCCGGCTGCTCCCACATTGTCGAATCCGTAGAGATAACCATCGACCAACACCGATGTTTGCCATTCATTTCGCATCACGCTCTTGGAATCAACACTGGCCCAGTGCTCTTTGACCTCAAACTTCCCACTGGCCTGCTCAACGTCAATGAACACGCAACCATGGTTCTCGCCAGCCGAGATGAACACGTCGCCGTCCACCGAAACCGGATTCGCAGTGTTGCAGGCGTAGGGCGTTGGAAAGTCATACGTCCACAACACCGCTCCGTCGCTCGGGTCGATCCCCAGCGTTTTGTCGCCCGTCAAGCTGACAACCTGCTGTTCACCAGCGACTTCCATCAACGTTGGCGATGAGTAGCCCGCTGGTCCGCTGCCTGCTGACCACTGGAGTTGACCGTTGGCGATATCAAACGCCGCCACTGCCGTGCCGCTGCCTCCCACGTGCACGATGACCGAATCCCCGACCACCAATGGGGACGACGACATCCCGTATTCGGATTCTCTGGCGCGGCACGCCTGCAAGGCATCGGTCCGCCAAATCAGTTCGCCCGTCTTCTGATCGACCGCGCACAAGACACCATCGCCCGTGAACGCATAGACGACGCCACCCGATACCGCCGCGGTCGCACGAGGCCCATCGCCTTGACCGTTCTTGTACTCCGCTGCCAAACCGGTTTGCCAAGCACGCTCACCGGTTTTGGCATCGAAAGCAACGAGCAACTGCTTGCCCGAATCATTCATCGTGGTGATCGCCAAGCCATCCGCAACCGTGACCGCTGACATTCCCACACCACCGGGTACTCGCCAAACAACCTCGGGGCCTTCTTCGGGAAACGCGTCGAGCAACGCAGTCTCGCTGGACGCACCATCACGTTTTTCACCCAAAAACTGAGGCCAATCGGCGTGCGTCCAAGAACAGCCCACGATCGTTGCCAGCAAAACGTGGAGACTTCGGTGAATCAAGGTTCGCATGCTGTGTCTCGGACGGAGCGATCAAAAGGAAAAGCCGACCAACATGATAGCGCAATTGGTCACCTCGAGCACATCTCACCAACGGTATACTTCTCGTTCCCACCGGCCGTCCTCCAACCCAACTGCAATTTGTGTCCCATCTTTGCTTTCTCAACGGCACTGCGATCTTGCCCGACCGCTTGCTTCCCGATGCGGTCATCGTCTGCCGAGACGAACGAATCACGTACGTCGGAACCGCACGCTCTCGCGTTCCCGCCTCCGCGAAAATCATTGATGCCAAAGGTGGCTACATTTGCCCGGGCTTTGTCGACATCCACATTCATGGTGGCGGCGGTGCCGATGTGATGGACGGCACTCGAGAAGCGGTCCACACCGTTTGCCAGTCCCATGCTCGCCACGGAACAACAACCATCTTCCCAACCACCAGCACTGGAACCGACGATCAAATTCACGCGATGTTGGCAGCCTGCGGCGAAGTCCGCGACACTGGGAAAACCGATTGCGGAAGCAAGATCGGCGGTGTGCATCTATACGGCCCGTACTTCGCCAAGGGAAAAACAGGCTGTCACGACGAGTCCGTTTGCCGTGCTCCCAAGGCAGCCGAATACCGCCGCTACTTTGACTCGGGCATCATCGGGATCGCAACCTGCGCGGCGGAACTTCCGGGAGCGGCGGCGTTCTATCAACACGCGACGAAACGAGGCTGCTTGGTGACGTGCGGTCATTCCAATTCCAGTTGGAACGAGATGGACGCTGGATTCAAACGTGGCATGCGACACGTCGACCACTTTTGGTGTGCGATGAGCAATGTGTCCTCGGTCCGCAAACGACTCGGGGTTCCAATGCAAGGCAGCATGCTGGAGTACGTGTTGTCCAACCCAGAGATGAGCACCGAGGTCATCGCCGATGGGATGCACCTGGCACCGGAGCTCCTGAGTTTTGCTTGGCGAATGAAAGGCAGCAAGCGTTTGTGCTTGGTCACCGACTGCAACCGAGCCCTCGACATGCCGCCGGGGAAATATCGATTTGGCCCGGAAGCGGACGGCTCTTGGTTCACCAGCGACGGACAAGTCGGCTGGGCATCGCCCGGTTCCTTGGCCAGTTCCGTGATGGGAATGGACCACATGGTTCGCACGATGCACAAGCTCGGAAATGTTCCCCTGCAAGACGCCGTTCGCATGGCATCCCTGACTCCCGCCGAGCGAACCGGAATCGATCAACAAGTCGGCAGCCTGACCCCAGGCAAACAAGCCGACATCGTCTTGCTGAGCAAAACCTTGAAAGTGAAACAGGTCCATATCAACGGCGAACGGTGGTCACCGAGTCGCTAAGACAATCTGAGTTAACCGACGCATTGAGCAGGGTGACGAAAGCGGTTGAAGGCGGACTCGGTTGCAATGAGGCCTAGCCGTTGAGGGTTGCCTGACGGAACAGTTGGGGACAACTGTTCTACTCTGGATTCACCCCACTGAATCGTCAGTCCGATCCGCCGCAGAGCCTTCAGGGAACGGCTCCGTCGCATTGTTACAAAGTGTTTGGCCCTCCGATGGACGCGTTGGGTATAAAATTCAGAAAACACAGTCCCCCGAATCCTCGATCGCAATTGAGAAACATGAATCGACCGTCACATCTCCCCCGTTGGATCGCAGTCGCCACCGGTTTAATTTGCTGTTCAACCGCCCTCTTGAACGTCCATGCTCAAAGACCGGGCGGACGACGAGGTGCTCCCACGGTCGACGAACCGTTTGTTGGCATCACGACGTCGAACGGTCCGCAGAAAGACCTGTTTTCGATCGAGTCCACCGGTGTCACCACGGAACCCGTTCGTGTCGCAGCCGATGCCTTCCTGGCAGGGCTGACCGATCAGCAACGCGAGCGAACCGTCTTCCCGGTCGACGACACCGAATGGAGAAAGTGGGACAACCGACACAGCCCCAAACGCCAAGGAGTCGGCTTCGACGAGATGACCGAAGCACAACGA
The DNA here is from genome assembly GCF_001027925.1 of Rhodopirellula islandica. Classification (NCBI taxonomy): domain Bacteria; kingdom Pseudomonadati; phylum Planctomycetota; class Planctomycetia; order Pirellulales; family Pirellulaceae; genus Rhodopirellula; species Rhodopirellula islandica. The sequence goes on from NZ_LECT01000028.1 coordinate 91,854, forward strand.
ACGCTGGCCTTCGAAATGCTTCAGCAAAGCCTCAGTGCCAAAGGGCTGAAGAAAACCAAAGACATCATGAAGCTGAACGGCACGCTCGGTGAGTTGGCGAAGAAGCCCCAAGAATACAACGAATGGCTTTACTGGATCACCGTGATGGGGAAACCATCCGAAACGGAACCCTGGGGATGGCAACTCGATGGGCATCACGTCGTCATCAATTACTTCGTCTTGGGCGACCAAGTCGTGATGAGCCCCGTCTTCATGGGTTCCGAACCCGTCGAAGCCAAGCAAGGCAAATTCGCGGGAACGATCGTGATGCAAGACGAACAGGACAAGGGTTTGAATCTAATCAAGCTGCTGAGCGAAGGGCAGCGTTCCGAAGCGATCATCATGAATCGCAAGGATGGCAACAACAATCTGACGGAAGCCTACAAGGACAATGTCGTCCTGGACTATGCGGGGATTGTCGGTTCAAAGCTCGACGAAACGCAGAAAGGTGCTCTGCTGCAATTGATCGAAGAGTACGTCGGCAACATGCGAGAAGGACACGCAAAAGTGCGAATGTCCGAGGTGAAGCAGCACCTCGACGAAACCTACTTTGCCTGGATCGGCGGAACGACTGACCAAAGCGTGTACTACTATCGCGTTCACAGCCCGGTCGTCTTGATCGAGTTCGACCACCAACGCCGCGTCGCTCCGTTTCGAACGTCCGAACCGACGCGTGATCACATTCATACCGTCATCCGGACTCCCAACGGCAACGACTACGGCAAAGACATCCTACGCCAACACTACGAATCACATTCCCATTGAACGCGATATTCGCGGAAGCAAGTCGGCAGGAATGATCCGGCATCACCGAGGGATGCCGTTTGAGTATTAGCTTGGACTGCTAAATTTGGGGGCTGTGGCGGCCATGCGTTTGCGCAAGTTTTCATCCCGGTAGGGATTTCAGATGGTAGCCGTCGGTAAGCGATAGCGCCACCGATGGACACGCCCCCCACGCCGCCACTCTCCATCCCGCCGTGGCCATTGGCCACGGCGGGATGGAGAGTTTTATGGAACCTCGTTTTCCGGGGGTACGCTGCGACGCAGCGACCCCCGGCTACCATCTGAAATCCCTACCGGGATGAAGAAAGACAGAAGCCGGAAGAAAAATTGCATTCGCGATCGGAACGCCAATAGCAAACATTTCGCAGGGCAGACGAACGCTGGACTGGACAATGCTTGGTAGCGTCAGGCTGCCGTGGTGGACCAGGCATTGCTAAGCCGCCCGCCCACCGCGTTTGAGTTGCTTGCGAACCCGCCGGCGTTCCGCTTTGTTCATGCCGGACCAATCGATGTCCTCTTCATCCATCTCGCTGTAGTCGGGCTGGGAATCATCGTCGGAATCCCGATTCGGCGAAGACGGGGCATTCGAGCGTGAATCAGCGACTTCCTCCAAGTCCGAACTTGAGAACTCATCATCGGAATCAGTTGGGTCTGTCAACGCATCGCTCTTTGCCTTGCGGCCAAGCGACGGAAGCTTGAATCCAAATCGCCGCTTCTTGGGTGCCTCTTCAACATCTTCATCATCCGACGAAGCGGACGGAGCCGGTCGAGTGGGCTCCTCTTCGTTCTCGGATTCCTCATCGGCAACGGCTTTGGGCGTTCGCTTCCACTTGGGCAACCACGAGCGTTTGGCCTTGGGCTCCGTGTCTTCGGTGTCGCCATCCGGTTCAGACGATTCGTTCAGTTCCACCTCGTCGGACTCATCCTCTGAGTCAGCTGATTTGCGTTTGCGGCCCCAGAACTTCCACTTGGAAGATCGCTTGCTGGATTCCGCTTCCTTGCCGTTTTCATCGTGGGCAGAAGCATCGCTGCCTCGATCGTCGTCCGACTGGGCGGATCGATCGTTGGTGTTCTTGGACACATCGCTGGTTGGAGCGGCTTCGGCACGCTGCCAAAACCGTCGCTTGCGAGCCGTCTTGGTATCTGAACCGGCTTCCTTCTCGGGGCCTTTCGGCTCCGGTGGCTTTGCGGCTTGACGCGCAGGGGCTGCTGTCGACACTGGGGCTGACTTGGAAACCGGGTCTGGTTTGGGTGCTGAAGCTTGCTTCGCGGCAGGGGCCGCTTTCGCTGCGGGGGCCTGTTTGGGTGGCTTGGGTTCGCGTTTGGTCCACTCCCGCATGCTGTCCCCCTGTTCCGCCAACGCTTGTCGAAAACGGACCGCCAAGGTCGCAGGACGCTGGATTCCGCGAACGTCCATGTACAACGTTCGCAAGTACATCACCGTCGCGCAAAACCAGCAAGAAGCGGCAATCAACATCGCTGACGTGAACGCGGTCCAACGAAGCGGTGTGTCAATCGTGAAGAGATTCCAGTTCTCGGCGACGGGCAACGATGCCGCCAACCATCCGGCGAACATCCATGCGGCTGCGCTTCGATGCTTCCACATCTCGGCCGTGGTTCGCAACAACACCACCGCGCCACCCACGGTCAACAACAGCTTGACCCAATCACTGCCGGACAGTGCCACGCGTTTTCCCAACGCCCATTCGGTGACCCCGCCCAGTAAATCGATCAGCGGAACCATCGTGGCAACACTGCCCAGCACCCCCATCGCAGTGACCAGACGCCACAAACGATAGTGCCCCTGGAAGTCATCGTTGCGGTATCGCCGAAGTTGATAGATCAACCAAGACGTGCCCGCGATCCCCAGCATCAACATGCTGGTGCAGTAGCGGCCGAGACTGCCCACCGCATCAATTCGAGTGACGGCCGTGACCGAGGTTCGCTCTGCCAGAGCGGGCCAGGCAACCGAAGCGTAGTGCAAACCGATCAACGCCATCGCCAAGCAAACGACAACCGCGACCACCCCTGTCAGCGCGGACCGCTGCACGGGAACCAAAGAGAACCAACGTCCGCGCAAACATCGGCGAACGCGAGACCCGTAGGCGACAGCAGGCCGGCGAGCTTCTCGCCATTGCTGCTGGACTGCCTTCTGCTTGGCCGTCACGTTCCCGGAGTCGCCACCGGCGGTCGTCAGGAGAACCCTGCGGCGGCGTTCGATCGGACGTCGAGTGTGATTCATTGGATTGGACGTAACAAATCCGCACCGCAGGGAACAAGCCAAATCGCCACCAAACGGGCCTGTCTCCCTGCCATTCACCCGTTCGAAGCAGGTCGACAGGAGTCTTTCGGCATTTGGACTGTTTCGGTAAGCGTTGCGGTGAATGGTTCTTCCCCCACACGGCGGTCCCACCCACACAACCCGAACATTCGGTCAACGAACGCGAAGAACCTGGAATCCTGTTTCCCATGGGTTTCACATCACCCCCCATGGCATCGTAGCGTTTGCCAAAGCTTCCCCACGCTCACCGCCCAAGACACCATGCAATTGCTCCGCTCCCTCGCGATCTCCACACGTCTGGCGATTCAAACGCCTTGGCGACGTCGACAATTGAAGCGAATGTCAGACCAGGGTCAGGCCCCGATTTCGGTGCTGTTTTATCACCGGGTCGCCGACGAACCGATCAATCCGTGGACGATTTCAAAGCGGGACTTTGAACGCCAGGTTGACTACTGCCGCGAGCATTTTGAATTGATCTCGCTGCAAGAAGTGCAGCGTCGACTCGACACAGGCCACTCGCCTCGGCCGGCGGTTTCATTCACCTTCGACGATGGCTATTCCGAAAACTGCGAATTCGCATTGCCGCTGATGATCCGGCACCGGATCCCTTGCACGTACTTTGTGACCACTGAAAACGTCCGTCACGGACACCCCTTTGAGCACGACCTTCGCCTGGGTCATCCGTTGCCAATCAACACGGTCGAACAAATCAAAGCGGCCGCTGACAGCGGCATCGAGATCGGACTGCACACGGCCAACCATGTTGATTTCAACCGGGTTCACACAATCGAAGAGCTGAACCAAGAAATTGTCGAAGCGAAAAACAACTTGGAAGAGATGATTGACCGACCGGTTCGCTACCTCGCCGTTCCATTCGGCTTGCCACAACAAATGCGTCCAGCTGTCATCGAGACCGCCCGGCAATGCGGTCTCAAAGGAATCTGCAGTGCCTACGGTGCGTACAACTTGATCGGCGATGACTCCTTTCACATCCGACGCTTCCACGGGGACCCACAATTCAATCGTCTCCGCAATTGGTTGACCTATGACGAACGCAAGAATCGTCGACGGCCCACTCTGCCAGACCAAGATGTGCTGAACATCGAACCCGAACTCGCTGCCAAAATCCGCCACCCCGAACTTGCTTTCTCATGAATTCGTTTTCTCAACCCATTCAGCGACCGTTGAAATGCATGTTTGTCATCACCAGCATGCCGGTCGGCGGCGCCGAAACGCTGCTGGTGAACTTGATGAGGCGAATGGATCCAAGCGTGATCCAACCGGAGGTCATCTGCCTGAAGGAACCTGGACCACTCGGAACGGAAATTGCAAACGAGTTCCCCGTTCACAGTGACCTCATTGGTGGCAAGTACGACATCGCGGTGCTGCCCCGATTGGCACGCTTGCTGCGGAAGCGAAACGCCGACGCAGTGATCACCGTGGGTGCCGGTGACAAAATGTTCTGGGGACGCTTGGCTGCGAAGCTGGCTGGCGTGCCTGTGATCGCGTCCGCGCTGCATTCCACGGGTTGGCCCGACGGCGTTGGAAGATTGAATCGCTTGCTCACCCAGATCACCGACGCGTTCATTGGGGTTGCCGAATCACACGGTGAATTCCTTCGCACGTTCGAAAAATTTCCCGCGAACAAGGTCCGCGTCATTCGCAACGGAATCGATTGCGAGCGTTTTCATCCCTCCGCTGAATGCCGCACTTCACCCGACGTTCGGAAAGAACTCGGCTTGGCCCCCGAAACCCCGTTGATCGGAATCGTGGCAGCCCTGCGGAGTGAAAAGAATCATTCGATGCTGATTCAAGCAGCAGCCAAACTGCGGGAACGACACCCCGATCTTCACACGCTGATCATCGGAGAAGGGCCCGAACGAGACACGATCGAACCTTTGATCGAACAACTCGGGCTCACCGATCGAGTCCATCTGCTGGGCAACCGCAGCGACACGCCTCGCTTGCTCGCCGCGATGGATGTGTTCACGCTCTGTTCGCTCAACGAAGCCTCCCCGGTTTCGATTCTGGAAGCTCTGGCCTGCGAGACCCCCGTGGTCGCGACCGATGTGGGCTCCATTTCCGAAACCGTTCTGCCTGGAAAGACAGGCGAATTGGTCCCCAGCGAGGATGTGAATTCATTCGTTGCCGCGATCGACCGGTTGCTCACGAAAGACGACTTGCGTTCGCAATTGGGCCGAAATGGTCGTGAATTGGTCCAAGCCACCGGTTCGCTGCAATCGATGGTCGATGGCTACCAAACGCTCATTCATGAAATTTTTGCCGAGAAATCGAGAGCCAGCCAACCGGCCTTCGTCGCCAAAGCCGCTCCTCGAACTCCATCCGCTGCAATCAAGGGTGCTTCGAGGGTACCGGTTAGCTGAGTAAACTGGTCGCATGACACTGACCAGCCACATCATCGTTCTGCTCGCCAAGATGTTCAGCGGCTTCACCGTTCGATGGGTGGATTGCCAGCCGGACACCTGCCAACGAATTTACTTTGCCAACCACACCAGCCACCTCGATGCAGTGGTTCTCTGGTCGGCGCTGCCGCACGAAATCCGCTCGCTGACCCGACCCGTCGCCGCGAAAGATTATTGGACCGGAAGTTGGTTCAAAGAACACATCGCACGCAGCTTCAACGCACTGTTGATCGACCGCAAGGAAATCAAGGTCCACAAAAGCCCGATCGACATCATGATCCGGCAAATGGGCGACCTCTATTCGCTGATCGTCTTTCCCGAAGGCAGCCGCTCAGCGGGTGAAGAGATGAGCGACTTCAAAAGCGGCCTGTACTACCTGGGCAAAAAACGCCCGGACCTCGAATTGGTTCCCGTCTACATCGAAAACTTGAACCGAATCTTACCGCGTGGTGAAGTGCTGCCGGTGCCCTTGCTCTCATGCATCACGATCGGTGCTCCTATCTTCTTGGAAACCGGTGAACCCAAAGCCGACTTTTTGCGCCGCGCTCGCCAAGCGGTGCTTCAACTCAAGGAAGTCTGACCATGTCGACACACCCCAACGATCCGTTTCATTCCGGCTCCCCAGTTCACCCGAACGCCGATCCCAACGCTGCGGTGCAGCCCGTCAACAAATCCGGTTGGGGATGCTTCCTTTGGGGATGCTTGGGAACACTGACCGTCGCGGTCGTCGTGATGATCGCCAGCATGTTCGGTGTCTACTACTTTGTCACCGGACAAGTCGAAAAGTACACCGACACGCACCCCGCCGATGTTCCCGTGGTCGATTGGGACGAGGCACGCCTGGATGAACTGCAGGCCCGGATCGACGCCTTCAGCGACCAAGTCAAATCGGGCTCGCCGGAAGATTCCAGCGGCGCAGATCCCGATGGCGAGGCTGCAACCGACGGCGGTGGTGATGCCGCGAATGAAGTCGAAGAATCAGCGGTCCCCGCCGATCTCCCTCGAGAATTGCGTCTGACCAGCGAAGAAATCAACGCTTTGATCTCGTCCAACGAAGAACTCCGAGGCAAAGCATTCGTTCGCATTGAAGATGGGCGACTGTATGGCCAAGTCACACTGCCGACCGACCAAATCCCCGGTGGCAAGGGTCGCTTCTTCAACGCCGACGCCGAATTCGAAGTCTCCATGAACAACGGCGTGTTGGTCGTTCGCCTGACCAGCGCCAGCGTCAAAGGCGAACCCATTCCCGAAGCCTTCATGGAAGGATTCTCCCAGCAGAACCTCGCCAAAGATGCTTACGACGATGTCGAGACCGCAGAGCTGCTGCGGAAGTTCGACAAAATCGAAGTGGTCGACGATGCCATCGTGCTGCAGTTGCGAGAACCCGAGAGTGAAACAACCGATTCGGAAGACTCCAACGACGAAGAATCACCTGCTGAAACCGAGAGCCCGAAAACGGAAGCCGCTGCCGAAGAAACCGTAGCCGAAGAAGCCGCTGTTACCGAGTGACCGGAAGTCAATCGGTTGCCAATCCCAATGGTCTACGGGACGAACCAATACGCCTCACCGGCCGCCTGAAATTCATCCGGTCGTGTCCACCATTGCTCGTCCCGTTCGCCCGTCCAGCGGTCGGACGCGGACTGCACTTTGCCCCGAACCTGGTTCTCGATGCCGCTCTGCTGGATCAGTTGATTCGCGAGCGCCCATTGATACCTGGCCTGCGGAACCGCGGGCACACCGCGAATGGCGAGCGACAACGAACCAAGACGCAGGTCGTGCCAACGATCCGCATCTTCGTCAGCGCCAACCGCTACTTGCCAGGCTGCTGGCAATCGTTCGAGCGCTGATTCATGCACTTGCAGGGACACACGGCTGCTGTGGGGTGAATACAACGCCCAGGCCAACCAGTGATCCCAGTAGCCGCTGCGTTCAAACACCGGCATCAACAAAGCCACCGCCACGGTCGCCCAAGCCAACCAACTCGCTAACCAACCCACCGGGCGTGGCCCCGACTCAGCGTCCCGGTCGGGTTCCAGTGCCGGCCCAGCAAACAACCACCACGCCTGGATTGCCATCACCACATTCCAAACCATCACCCCGGGACTGTGCCCCAGCCCCAACGGAGACAACACCGTGAGCAAACCAAGGTGCATCGCGGTTGCCATCCACACCCCCAGCATTCGCGTTCGGGACCAGCACAGAGCGAACGCAACACACAGCTCAAATGCGGGGAAGCTGGCCGCAGCAAACAAACGCGTTCGCACCGGCCACGTCGAGACATCGACGCCCACCCACTGCAGCGGAGCCCGCAGAAAGTCTTGCCCCACGGTGTGCAAGAACTGAAAGTCAAACTTGCCGACCGCGCTGAACACATACACGCTGATCGTCAACAACCGAATCAAACGAAAGGCTGGCTCCGAGGCCTGCCCCGATTCATTTCGCGGAGCAAGCGTGAACAAGACCGCATACAGAAACGATTGGTAAACCCAAGGCTGCAATCGATGCTGGTCCAACACCACCGAGATCGCAAGTGACGCGGCAATGATCGGCCACGCCCATCGCGCCCGACCGAGCCCGACGATGACCCAACACGCGATCACAATCACACCGGTGATCACCGTTGAGATCAGGCCGGTCGCTTGCTGAGCCAGGCCAACGTTCGCAAGATCGAACATTGGCACGGCGGGATAATCCCCCGCCCCCGTCCAGCCCGCTGGCAACCACAACCGAAATGTTGCGGCCATCAACGCGAGCAACGCGATGGCCCAAAACGCTTCAAACCTGCCTCGTGTCCGCCTCGTCGTCACCACTACTCACTGCCTTCTGCGGCGGTCTGCACGGCAACGGCGATCTGACGATAAGTCGCTTGCGTCGTCTTGTCGTGACCTTGCACGATGATCGATCCTGGCTCCAGTCGAAGTCCACGACGTGGGTTTTCATCCGCCTTGCGAGTGTCAACGATATCGGTCACTTGAATTCCATTGACCCACGTCGCGAAGTGGTTGCCTTCGGCGACCAGCAGGATTGAATTCAAACGCTCAGGTTCCCCCGCAACCACGCGAGCGTCCTGGCGACGGAAGATCCCACCGGCACCACAATCCGCGGGCTTCAACGGGTTGCCATCGATCAGCTCGTTGCTGACCTGGCACTCGTACCCCATCATTTCGTCTCCCGGAATGGCACGAAAGAACAACCCCGAATTGGATTTTGGATCGTCCATTTTGTATTCAGCCAACATCACAAAGTCACCGAACACAGCGTTTGTCTCGAGCTGTTGCTTGCCGCCATCGACCACCAAATGACCGTCGTCGTCGATTCGGTACTCACCTTCCATGCCTTCCCGAACGGTCCAACCTTCCAAGCCATCGGCCAGCAGATTCTTCAGTCCCAACGGACGCAACTGAATGTTCTTGAAAGCGATTCTGCCGTCGCGATGCTGCAAACCGATGTAACCGGTGGTGGGCCGCGTCGCGTCATCGATTTCGCAAGTCACGGTTCCGTCGATCGTGACTCGGAGCGTGGCCCCGTCGCACAAGATGTTCATCGTGTGCCATTTTTCAGGGTCGGTGTCAAACGTCTCGCCCTTTGCTCGCTCGACCACGCCACCGGTTGGAAACGGGTTCGACGGCGGTGCGATGTTGACTTCGTAGCAATCCGCCGTGACGTCTTGTGGATCCAGCGTCGTGCGGACAAACACGCCCGAGTTCGTGTCTTCATCGCACTGGAACTGAAGTTCCAATTCGTAATCACTCCACTGCGTCGACGTGGTCAACAAACAGTTCTCGCCTTGATCGGCCACGATGGTCTCATCTTCCACTCGGAAGTTGGCTTTGCCACCAATCGCCCAACCAAACAAAGTGTGCCCATCGAACAATCGAATCCAGCCCTGTTGGGTGCGCTCGATCGGCAGACGACTGGCCAACAACTTTTCTGCATCCGCTTCAAACACAGGCGGCTCAAAAGAGGCTTCGGTGGAATCCGAGGAAGCCTCTTGCGTGGCATCACCATTGCCGGACGTTGACGAAGCCTCGTTAGCTTCCGCCTGATCGGCGGTCGAATCCGTCCTGGACGAGGAGCATCCGGGAAACATCATTCCTGCCAACAAACAAACGGTCAGCGGGAGGACACAAGACGAGCGTGCAAAAATTCGGTTCATCATTTTCCAAACGATTCAATGAATGCCAAGAGAGATCAGCGGTAGCCGTACCGGTCAAAGTAATCGCTCCAGCGGTCCAGCAAGTGTTTTTCTTGCTCGGGATCCAACTGGTGCGTGTTGGTTTTGTATTGACGATGTTCGTTCTCGGCCCAATCTTGAATGTCTTCGCTGACCGTATCGAAATCACTCAGCCGCAACGATTCGTAAATTTTCCTCAGCGTGCCGACCGGTTCCGCGATCAAATCCTCATAGCGAATGTCGATGATGTGATGCTCATCGATTTCTTGACGATCGGCATGGAAGGAGTCGTACATCTTGGTCAAACAAGTCAGCACGTACTCATCCAGGCCTTCTTCTTTGCTGGTTTGCAAGGACTGCACTTCGTCCAAGCTTCGCCACAACCGGCAGGTGCTCGGAAACAGCGCCCGGGGATCGCGAGTGATATGAACAAACTTGGCTTGCGGGAACGCGCGGGCCAGATGACCGATGCGGCCAGTGTGGGTGGGACTCTTGATCACCAGCGGTCGATTCGTTGAAACGCTGACTCGCAACAAGAACGAACGCAGCGTGGACATCCAGTTTTCGCGTTCTTCCTCGGTGATGTCATTCAGGTCTAAGTACTCCATGTCGACCTGCTGTTGCCGTGGAAACGCGATCCGACGGTAAGGTGACGGGACACCCAAATTCATGAGCGCGAACTCGTCTTCTTGGGGACGGTCCCAACCGGCGTCCATGTTGTCCATCGGCCGTTTGCCCGGCAGCAACCAACTCGCGAATTTCCGGAAGAACCACTGGGTCACCAAAAAGTGCGAGGGCGCAAAGCACTGGAATGTCGAGGGGCTGCTGAATCGTTCATCGCGAACCATCAATTCGTGCAGCAGCGTGGTGCCGCTTCGCCAATGCCCCACGATGAAGACCGGGGGCCCGTGCAATTCCGCTTCTCGCAACCGTCGCGCGAACAAAACGTTCTGCAGGCACGTCAACAGCGTGTTGATGAATGTTGTCAGCGAAACGCTGATCACCATCGGAACGCGCGAGGGACTGATTTCGAAGTTGCCACTGCGCAACAAACGCCACCATGCGGCGGGACGCATCCCATGCCAAAAACGGGGGCTGTAGAACGGGTACGAGTTCAGCTTGGCCGGTTTTGGGTTCGCCGAGGGGGCGGAAGGCGTTGGAGAGACTTCGGGTTTCGAACTGGATTCCATGCGACTGGTTGCAAGTGTGCCGAAGTTTGGTGGAACGGAAGGGGACAGCGTGACACAAGAAGGAGGCATGCCAAGGTGCCTCGCGGTTCCGATTCGGGTCGCTAGAATACGCCTCCCAGCCGAATTGGCCTATCATCTGAATGGATCGAACCTAGATTTTTTGCGTGTTTCGAGCTTCCAAGTCGCCTGATCCGCAATTTCGAATTCAATCTTCCGCTCGGCTCCGCCGAATTCCGCCTTCTCCGCCCGACCTCCTTCATGACGTCTCCCAGCAAAGATCTCTCGATCGCGGATCTGCAAAAGCACATCCACCGCATGTATTACGACAAAGATGTCGCGCGCGGTGTGGACGGCACGTTCATGTGGCTGATGGAAGAGGTCGGGGAACTCGCCTCCGCCCTTCGGGGGGACGACCGAGAAAACCTGGCCGAAGAGTTTGCCGACGTCATCGCCTGGCTGTTCACGATCGCGAATGTGGCTGACATCGACTTGGCAGACGCCTTGTCCAAGAAATACGGCAACGGATGCCCTGGTTGTGGCCGATTTCAGTGCGAATGCAGCCTGAGTGAAAAACCATGACCCAAGGCAATCCACTGTCTCATCCCCGAACCACTCGCCCCACCAGCACCACTTTGCTGGCATTCGTTCTGGTCCTGGTGCCCTGCGTGTTGGCGACCAACAGCAGCGCCCAGGAATCCGTCTCCCCCAGCACGCAGGCCAATTGGGCAGGCATCCAAGGGCATTACCGTCCCGGGCAGTGGACCGCGGTTCGCTTGAAACCCTCGGAAGCGGAGTCAACCTTTGGCAAGGCGATTCCGGTCGAGCAACTCAGTGACTTGTTGATTGAAACCGTTGACGGCGACGGCGCGGTGGTCACCTATGAACAACCCAGCCTTGCCGAGGACTCGCCGTTTGCACTCGTCATTCCCGGCAGCGAAGCGGCTCCGATCATCGTTCGATCCGGCGATCAGATCCTGGCCCGGACTCGGTTGCCCGAATTGGGTATCCCGGCCAACGGCCCCTCGATGATCCCCTTGGGCATGCCCTGGGTGATGGTCTTTGGCGACCCCCTGGGCATCGACACCGTCGGCGTGAATGAGTTGCTCAGTCGGGAAGCTTCCGTCGCGGTGACCCGCATCCAAGACCCCGCGGCGGTCCCGGACCATGCTTTGGCGCTCGACGGGATCGACCTCTTGGTGGTCAATGCGGCCGGAATTCCGATCCTGAAAGAACTCAGTCCCTCGCAGCGTACCGCGATCTCACAATGGGTCCAAAACGGCGGCGAAGTCCTGCTGACATTGGGCGAGAAAGCCGAATCGCTGTTGGAATCCGCTGACTGGTTGGCGGACTTGCTCCCCAGTTCCGTGGCCACCGCTGAAACCATTCGCCTCGATCCATCTGGCCTGGAAACTTTCACCAGCAGCCAAACTCGGCTGCCTCCATTCGAAGGCCTGCAACTGCCCAAAACGTTTGGCCGCGATGGCGTTGGCGAAATGCTCATCACAGGCCGCACCAGCCGCCGGGTCAGTCTCCCGTTCGCGGTTCGTTACGTGTCTGGCTTTGGCCGAATCACGGTGCTCGCCGCCGACTTGGAGTCCCCCGCTTTCGCCGAGTGGCCGCAGCGGATGGACTTGGTCATGCTGCTGATTGGCGACTCCCTTCGGCATGCGGACGAAGACAACGTCAGCGAAAGCATTCGGCTCAGTGGATTCGCTGACCTCGCCGGTCAAACTCGCGCCACTCTGGATCGTTTCGAGCTCAAACGACCATTCAGCTTTGCGGTTCTGGCGGTGATCATCGGATTGTTGATCGCCTTGGTCGGCCCGCTGGATTACCTGTTGATGCGAAAGTTCAACCAGCGTGCCTGGATTGGTTGGCTGACATTCCCCGTCGTTTCGGTGGCGTTGTCGATCGGCCTTTGGATGGCCGCTCAACCGCGAATCGCTGCGGAAACCGGCACCACAGATGTGCCTGAGACCGCTCCGGCTGCCGTGGACGACGCGTTGCTTCGGACCAACTCGATTGAGTTCGTGGACATCGATGCCGAATCTGGATTTGGCCGCTTGTTTCGTTGGGCGTTCGTCTACTCGCATCCATCCAGCCGCGTTCGGATCGCGACTCGAACCACCGCCGAAACCCAAGCGGTCGCGGACAAGTTCCATCACCAAGTCTTGGCGCCGTTTGGAACGCCGAGCCTCTCGATGGGAGGCATTCAAATTGAGTCTTCCGGGAAATCCTGCAGCGTTTTGCTGAATCAAACCGATCCATCGTCGCCCCTGAGCAGCCAAATCGCAGGCATGCATTTGGCACCACGAAGCAGCAAATCGATCGCACTGCAGACGCAGTTCTCGACGGACATGCCGCAGCAGACGCTCCAACGACGACGTGGCAGCGAACTCCTCAACGGCAAACTCATCAACACGCTGCCAGTCGACTTGCTCGACGGCATGCTGATCTATCAAAACTGGGTTTACCTGCTTCCGACACGACTCCCCGCCGGTTCGCAAATCGACGAAATTGACTCGCTTCGCCAGAAGAACTTCCGCTGGCAATTGTCGCGGCAACGCGCCTTGGAAAGCAATTCGGAAGGCGAATCCTGGGATGTGACCACCGTCGACCAACCGCGGCGATTGGCCGAAATGTTGATGTTCCACGACGCCGTTGGCGGACCGCGATACACCGTGCTTCGCAATGAGGTGCTCAGCCACCTGGACTTCAGTTCACTGCTGACCGCGGACCGCTGCATTTTGGTGGGACGCTGCCGATCGCCATGGTCGGAATTGGTGGTGACCCCCGAATCGGCCGATTCTGACAGCACCTCCCAAACCGCGGCGTCGCTGGCGACTTCCGAGCAATCCAATTCCTACGTCCGTTTGGTTTTGCCGGTCGAAGAAGTCCGACGTTGATTGAATTCCCCCGTTTGTTTCCCTTGTTCTGCATCGTGCCGGCTCGTGATCAAGACAGTTGACCTGACGAAAAAATACGGCGACGCGTTCGCGATCCGCGCCATTGATTTGGACCTGGAAGCGGGCGATTTGTTCGGTTTCATTGGCCCCAATGGGGCTGGCAAAACGACGACGATGCGGATCATCGCCACACTGTTGGAACCCAGCTGGGGCGAGGCCTACGTGTGCGGCCACAGCGTCCACACGCAGCCCAAGGAAATCCGGCGATTGGTCGGCTACATGCCCGACTTCTTTGGCGTGTACGACGACATGACGGTGGTCGAGTACCTCGAGTTTTTCGCCGCGGCTTACCGGATCGGCGGAGAAGCCCGTCGCAAACGCGTCAATGAAATGCTGGAAGTTGTTGACCTGGACTTCAAACGCGACGCCTATGCCAACACGCTCTCACGCGGGCAAACCCAGCGTCTGGGACTTGCGCGAACACTGCTGCATGACCCCCAAGTCTTGCTGCTCGACGAGCCGCTTTCTGGACTGGACCCGCGGGCTCGGATTGAGATGCGGAACCTGCTGCGCAGGCTCGGTGAGATGGGCAAAACGGTGATCGTCAGCAGTCACATTCTGCCGGAACTGGCCGACGTGTGTAACAAAGTGGGAATCATCGACCGCGGGGAACTCAAACAGAACGCTCGGGTGACCGAGGTGATTCGCATGGTCCGCGAACACACGGTGCTGATCATCCAACCCAGTCAACGCGAACAAATGGCCCGGATCGCGGAGCTTTTCGAGGGGCACCCCTTGGTTCAGTCGACTCAGCCGGGCGACGATGCCGTGCGAGTGATTTTGAACAGTGACACGGACGACTACACCGAATTGCCCAAGTTGCTGATCGACAACGGCATCGGTTTGAAGCGATTTGCCGAAGAAGAATTGGACCTGGAATCCGCCTTCATGGCCCTCACCAAGGGCACCAGCACCCGCATGTGAGCGTCCGAGCAGACAAATTTGGCCGAATCGGGCGTTTGAGTGCCATTCTGTACCGATTCTGTGGTTGAGGCGTTTTGGGCGGGGTACTAAGTTACGCGGCATGAAATACCGCCAAATCGACCGAATTACCGAACTGACGCCCGGCCAACGCTTGGTCGGTGAACGAACTTTGGCGGCAGACGAAGAGTACCTCGCCGACCATTTCCCCCGATTCCCCGTCATGCCCGGCGTGATGATGCTCGAAGCATTGCATCAAGCCGCCGTGTGGTTGGTCCGAATGTCGCCCGAGTTTGATTCCGCTTTGGTGCTTCTACGAGAAGCCAAGAGCGTCAAATTTGGTGATTTTCTGTCACCCGGTGAGACACTGACGGTGGAAGCTGAGATATTCAAACGCGACGGAGCGTTGACGATTGTCAAAGCCAAAGCTCGCAAAGGCGACCGGACGACCGTTTCAGCCCGTTTGATCCTTGAGAGCTGCTCTAGTGGCGACCCGGAACATCTTGGTACCGACGCGGACGTTCAACGACTCTCTCGCGAGCAATTTTTTTCCCTGTTCAGCGACTCCCCCGCCGCGATGGCCCTGCGCCGTCCCGGCGAGAACATTTCGCCGACCATGACCCCTCACTCTGTTTGAAACACACTTAGGATTAGGAACGCACGATGGCGCTCTCAGAAGACGAA
This sequence comes from Rhodopirellula islandica, assembly GCF_001027925.1. Taxonomy (NCBI): domain Bacteria; kingdom Pseudomonadati; phylum Planctomycetota; class Planctomycetia; order Pirellulales; family Pirellulaceae; genus Rhodopirellula; species Rhodopirellula islandica. The sequence continues at coordinate 107,315 of NZ_LECT01000028.1, forward strand.
ATTTTCACCAAAGTCCAAGAAGCTCTCGTTGACGCCTTGGGTGTCGACGACGACGAAGCCACTCGCGATGCCACTTTGGTGGGCGATCTCGGCGCCGAATCCATCGACTTCCTGGACATCGTGTTCAAGCTCGAAAAAGCTTTCGACATCCAAATCCCTCGCGAAGAACTGTCACCAGAAGACATTCTGACAAACAGCCAATACGTCCAGGACGGTGTTGTCACCGCCGACGGAATGGCCGAACTGAAGAAACGGATGCCTTGGGCCGACCTGTCGAAGTTCCAAGAAAACCCACGGGTCCAAGACTTCGGCAACCTGCTGACCGTTGGCGACTTGTGCAATTACGTCAACAGTAAAGTCAACCAGTAAGCATCCGCGTAACAACCGAAGGCAGCCTGCCATGCGATGGTTTTGGGTGGATCGCTTCACCGAATTTGTGAGCGGATCTCATGCGTCCGGCGTGAAGAACGTCGCGCTGGACGAAGAGGTCGTTGACAATTACTGCCTCGGCTACACGATGCTTCCGCCAACCTTGATCATCGAGGGTCTCGCTCAATTGGGCGGGATCCTGGTGCACGAGAAATTTGGCTTCACCAAACGGGTCGTTTTGGCCAAAGTGGGCAGCGCGAAGTACTATGCACCAGCGCGGCCTGGCGACTCACTTCAGTACCATGTCAAACTGGAACGCACCCAAGACAGCGGCGCTACCGTCGCCGGCACCAGCCACTGCGATGGTGTGCTGCAAGCCGAAGTCGACCTGATGTTTGCCTTCCTCGAAGAAGGCCACCTGATCGATGGACCGCTTTTCAATCCAGGCGATTTGCGGGCCATGATGCGAATGATGAACTTCTTTCACGTCGCCGTCACGGCTGACGGAGAACCGATTCCCTTTCACGAAAATCTGTAAACATCCATGTCGTTGCGTCGCCGAGTCGTCGTCACCGGGATCGGCATGATCAACCCCATGGGTTGGGATGTCGCCACCGTTTGGTCTGGTCTGCAAGCAGGCGGCAGCGGCGTTGCGCCCACGACGCTGTTCAACGCCAGCGGTTTCCCCACGAAAATCAGTGCGGAAATCAAGAACTGGGACATCACCCAAGCCGTGGAAGACGGCAAGAAACACGTCCAACGCGGTCGTCATACCCAGTTTGCCATCGCCGCTGCCACGCAAGCGATGAACGACAGCGGTGTTCTATCAGCGATGAAAGATCCCACGCGGATGGGCGTCTACCTGGGCAGTGGTGAAGGCAACCAGGACTTCAACACGTTCAGTAAAATGATGGTCGCGGCTCTGGCCGACGGATCCTACGACCCAACCAAGTTCATCGCGGCCGGCTTGAGCTTGCTCGATCCAGCCAAAGAACTGGAGCAAGAACCCAACATGCCGGCGGCTCACCTGGCCGCTCGCTTCAACGCCCAAGGCCCGAACTTCAACTGCTTGACCGCCTGTGCGGCCAGCAGCCAAGCGGTCGGCGAAGCCACCGAAATCATCCGCCGCGGCGAAGCCGATGCCATGCTGGCCGGCGGAACTCACAGCATGATTCACCCCTTCGGCGTGACCGGATTCAACTTGCTGACCGCACTGAGCGAGAGCAACGACGATCCCACCAAAGCCAGCCGCCCCTTCGACGCAGGCCGCAACGGCTTTGTACTGGGTGAAGGCTCCGCCATGGTTGTGCTCGAAGAACTCGAATCTGCCAAGAAACGTGGCGCGACAATCTACGGTGAAGTTGCGGGCTACGGCACCACCGCCGACGCCTACCGCATCACTGACATTCCACCCGATGGCCACGGTGGGATCGCGTCCATGCGAATGGCAATTGCCGACGCGGGACTGAATCCATCCGACATCGGTTACGTCAACGCTCACGGAACCAGCACCAAAGTCAACGACCGCGTCGAGACCAAAGCGTGCCGGGAAGTGTTCGGCGACAACGCGGATCAAACCCCCGTCAGCAGCACCAAGAGCATGATGGGTCACTTGATTGCGGCCGCTGGTGTCACCGAAATGATCGTGTGCCTGATGGCGATTCGCGATTCGGTGTTGCCACCAACGATCAACCAAGACACACCGGACCCCGATTGCGATCTGGACTACGTGCCCAACGAAGCACGCCCCGCCAAGATCACACACGCGCTGAACAACAGCTTCGGTTTCGGCGGCCAAAACGTGACCCTGTGCCTGAGCCGTTTCGACGGCTAAGCAGGCAGTGCCGTTTTTTAACGCGTTTTCACACGGCGCACCCTAGGCAACGCGGCGTTGGTTTCGGTTCTGCACCACGCCCCAACGGGACGTTCGAAATATAGATGGTGGCTGGCGTCTGGGTTTCGCCCCGGATGGGGCCGTCGTGGGAGTTGGGGGCGTCCCTCGCTCACGCGTCGGGTTGTGATGGGTGGTCTTGCGCGACGCTGACGGGCAAAAGTGCCCATCCTCCATGCGTTGAAACGTCGTTGAGGACTGAGGTGACATGCACCTCTCGCGGTCCGGCATCACGCCCGATCTAAAACTTCCGATCAACGGCGAAGTCAGCAATCGTCTTCAGCGACTCAAGCGCCGACGAAGGTGCGAATCCACTGATCGCTTCGATGGCACTGAGGCGATACGATTCCGCCACCTTTCGCGTGTAATCCGCCGCATCGCTCTTCCGCAGCAGTGGCATCACGCCGCCCAACCGATCCTCCGGCGGCAATCGCAACGCATCCAATGCGGCCGCCGCGACGGCTGGGTCATCGTTGCGAAGCAACCGGATCAGCGGCAATGTGATTTTGCCTTGTTGAAGATCCGTTCCCAATGTTTTGCCGACATCGTCGTCGTCGCCCCAAAGATCAAGGAAGTCATCTGCGATTTGAAAGGCGATCCCCAGATCATTGCCAAACCGCGCGAACGCTTCGACTTGATGCTCATCGCCACCACTGAGATCCGCACCGATCTGACAGGACACGCGAGTCAGTTCTGCCGTCTTGCCACGAATGATGTCGAGATAGGTTTCCTCGTCGATGTCCAACCAATCACGGCCGAGCACCTGACGCAGTTCGCCTTCACAAACCTTCTGAGCGGCCTGCCCAACCAAACGGCACGCCAACGTCGATGGAAGCGTTGCGGCGAGGTAAAAACTTTGCGCGAACAGGTAGTCCCCCAGCAAAATACTGGTGTCGTCATTCCACCGAGCATTGATGGTTGGAACGTGACGGCGAGTCGTGGCCTTGTCCAGCACGTCATCGTGAATCAGTGTCGCGGTGTGGACCATTTCGACCACCGTTGCCATCACCACATGATCTTCGGTGGTGGCAGATTCCTCGGTTGTCAGTGGGTTTTTGGCGGTCCGGTCGGCATGCGTGGCGGCTCCCGACAACAGCAACAACGCGGGTCGCAAACGCTTTCCACCGAGCTGGGTCCCGTGACGCAAGACTGGCACCAATGCCTCATATCGGGATTGCAGTTCACGGTGCAGGCGAGCATCCACCGCCGCCAATGACTCCACAATCGGAGCGTAAATCGACCGCAGAGGACTGGAATCGCCGGCGTCCAACGATGAACCGATGTCACCTTCCGACGCATGAGCGGACGAATCGGACCGGTCCGCTCGCTTGGAAACAGCGGACTTTGAAGATGGAGGGACCACAGACCGATCCATGACGCGACCAGAGAAACAAAAAGGGGAATTGAAAACCGCCAATCATCCGGCGACAGGGCGTTTATGAATACCCCCGTATGACTTAAACCGAACACCGGCTCGGAGGACAACCTCGAATTCCCTCGCGATTTTTCAATTGGCTGAATCCCCTGCGGTTGCTTCTCCCGAATCAGGCGTTCGCTGGAACACACCGCTCTTGCCGCCGGACTTCGACTCCAACCGCACCTGATCAATCTCCATCGATCGATCCACCGATTTCAGCATGTCGTACACGGTCAGGGCCGCGGTGGTGGCCGCGGTCATCGCTTCCATCTCAATTCCGGTCTTGCCTGTCGTCCGAGCCGTTGCGATGCACCGCAGGGATTGGCGAGCAGCCCCAGCAACCTCGCCCGGCTCGGAATCGGTCACCCAATCAAAGTCGATGGACACCGCTTCGATCGGAATCGCGTGACACAACGGGATCAAGTGGGACGTCCACTTGGCCCCTGCGATTCCCGCCAACCTCGCCACTGCCAGGACATCGCCCTTCTTGGCATCGCCACGACGAATTGATTCGGCGGCATCGGCTGACAGCCGAATCAGCGCCGACGCGACCGCTTCGCGGACCGTGGTCTCCTTGCTGGTCACGTCGACCATGTGGACTTCCCCGGCAGCATTAAAATGAGTCGAGCGTGGTTCGGGTTTCATGGCGGAATCAAAACGGCGAAGACAATTGTAGAACGGGCTCGGTCAAGACACGCGTTGACCACGCCAGGCTCGGGCCCAGGCAACTTTAGCTGCCGCCCACATGAGCACAACCAAAGCGGCATGCACATTCAGATCCACTGGCCTCAATCAAACCCTCTCAGGTGAGCCTGCCAGGCTCTGAGAAGCGATCCTGGCGATTCCAGCGATGATTCCGTCACACAAGGCTGGCGGCATCACCCAAGCCGGGTGGGCGTGGGGAACCAAACCGTTACCCCCGGCATCCAATCAAAAAGATTTGGGAAAGTTTTTTTGGCAATGTTGATTGATGTTGACAAGCAAAACACGTGATTCCAGCAGTCGATTCGCTGATAGTGATTGTTCGCGATGAATCACATTAAAGAGTTGACCCGGATTTACTCGACACTATGTCTCGGAAGGGAGCAGTTTGGCTTCGGCTGAAACGCTCCCGGACACCCAGGGGGGAATTCTGGGAAAAGGTGCTTCGGTGTCTCACCGCCGCAGGAAGGGTTCGTCATGATGACGGTCCACAATTGCAATGGTGATTCCTAGCACTGCCAACGGGCGATCTCAGCCGATCGTTCCGCACCAACAAATCGTATTGCATGAACCCAACGTCAGGATGACGCTGGGGGGAATGAAACGAGTGCGATGTTGCGGAACGCTGGGCCGAGTGTCACTTGCGGGCTTTCTATGGTTCTTCCCGCCGATTGCATGCCCATGCGGTCGTTTGACCAGACTCATTACATTTTCATCGCGAGAATCCCGAATCGGAAAGCGTTCAGCAGGACGCGAGCCGGCAGGCCCAGACCCAGCGTTTGACAACCTCAACCATCATCAATCGAAGCACGACCCACCGTGAACAGATTGGTTCCCAACGAGATTTTCGTTGAGAGCGTGTGGATGAGAACGGAGAGCGAAAGAAGGGCCACAGGGGCAATGGTTACCGACGCACCATTGTTCCAAGGGAAGAATCAACGAGGCGTTTTGGAGCACCTAGTATGAAGGTCTTCACAACTGGACAGGTCGCTAAGATCTGTAAAGTTGCCCCACGAACTGTTAGTAAATGGTTCGATTCGGGGCGTTTGAAAGGCTACCGCATTCCTGGATCGCAAGATCGCCGGATCCCGCGGGAGTATTTGATTAAATTCTTGAAAGAGCATGGTATGCCCTTGGGCGACCTGGAAGACGAAGCGATGGCAAAGTGCCTGATCGTCGCCCAGGACCAAGTTCTCATTGAGAACCTGAAGCGTGAATTGCCACCCGAGAAATCGTTCAAAGTCGCTGTTGCAGCCAGCGGATTTGAAGCGGGAATTCAAGCCGAAAGCTTCAACCCAGACTGCATCATCGTGGACTTCTCGATCGGCAAGATCGAAGCGGTTCAGATTTGTCAAAACCTGCGAAAGAACATCGATTTCACCGATATCGTGTTGATTGCGTTGTTGCCAGATGATGGTCAACCAATGAGCTTCGATCGCAGTAGCATCAACGAGACGTTCAAAAAACCGTTCGACGCCCACTTGTTGGCAGAACGTTTGCGAACCCTCGTCGGAGCAAAGAAGGAGTTGGTCTAAGACCGACTTTGAAGGGCCTCTGTGCCACCCCGCCTCGACGCCCTTCATGCGAACCCGCTCGCATGAAGGGCGTTTTTTCGTTGGCACCTGCCCTCATCAACCAATCTCCCTTCTCGGCGAATGGGTTGTGTGAACAGAACACCTGGCGCATCGCAACTTTCTTGCGACTCAAATTTGCGTCCCCTCTCTGGGATCGATAAAACCATGGACGATCGTTCGCGTTCGTCCATTGGAATCATCGAGGTCAGCCATGCGCCACGAAAAGACAATGCCTTGCACGAAAAGTGCTTGGTTCCTCCTCGCTTGCTTCGCGAGCATCTGCTGGCCGCCCATCCAAGCCCAGGACACAACGGCGAAGGCGCCCCCGCATGTCAGTGGCCCCACCGTCACCGGCACCATCGTGATGCCCGACGGCAGTCCATCCAGCGGAGCAACCGTCTTCCTGTTGGAAAGCAACGGGCGCTCATTTCGTTTGCCCACGCATCCGTTGAGAACGGAAACCCAATCGGATGGAACATTTCAGTTCGACAACGTCCCCGTCGGCAGACATCGCTTGTGGGCAGAGACGGATCAATTCACGACGCTGGCTGAGAAACTGCGAGGCGCCATCATCCACGTCGAAGCAGAACCGCCGAGCGAACCCAGCGACATCGAATTGAATCTGCATCCCGGCTGTGGTTACGACGTGGTCGTGCACGATGCCGAGACGGAGCAACCGATCCCCAACGCACGGATCTCGTTTGGCTGGACCGACATCGTTCGCGAATACGCCACCGACGACGATGGCATCGCGAAGCCACGAAACTTGGCGATGTCAGATTGGTACTTCATCGCCAAAGCTGATGGCTACGCCACCAAGTTCCTCAAGACATCCAAGCAAGAACTCGGAACCATCCTCCCGCTTCGGTTTGACTTGGACCGCGGTGGCAAGCTGGTCGGCATCTTGCGAGACGGGAACGACCAACCCATTGCCGATGCCAAGGTTTCGATCACCGCAACATCACGCGGGATGGAACCCGGCTACGGATCGACTGTCACGAATGCAGCCGGCGAGTTTTCGTTCGACGGTTTGCCCCTCGACAAAACGTTCCGACTTTTCGCAAGCAAAGACGGTTACCTCCGCGCCAACCATGAATGCGTGGTGACGTCGGCGGAAGGATCGACTCCAGCCGACTTTGTGATGCTGAAACGTCCCTATGGCGGGGACGTCCGAGTCACCGTGCTCGACGAGAATGGCGAACCGTTGCCGGAGGCAAAGCTGACCAATCGAGGCAGCAGCACCGCCGATGTTCTTTCCGGCGAGACCAATGATGAAGGGGTCTGCCTGCTGCAAAATTTGTACACTGGCTACGCGGGGTGCCAGGTGACGGTCAAGGCAGATGGCTACATCGCTGTGCAGCACGACGTCGAACCGGGAACCATCGAATCACCGGCACAACTCACGGTCAGCCTTCAACCTGGCAAGACGCTTCGCGGCAAAGTGATTCTTCCCAGCGGTGCCCCAGCGCCCAAACTGACCGTCTATTACGATGGCGGCGAGAACCCCTTCCACGGTCTGGGAGGCCGAGTCGAAACCGACGCCGAGGGCAAGTTCGAAATTCGCGGACTGGAATCTCAAACCACGCTGACCCTTTCAACGCCATCGAAGTATGCCCCCGTTCGAAAACTTCTCGTGCAAGTCATCGACGAAGAGCTTGAACTTCCACTGCAAGCCGCTGGCGTCCTGATCGCTCGCGCGGTGGACGCGAGCACGAATGCTCCCATTACCAGCTTCAATGTCAAACTCGGGTTCTGCGAAGACAGGCGAGCTGGCGACCCTCGTCCAGGCGGAATCTCGTCGAGTCTGACACGTCAGGGTGAAAACATTCAGGGCACCAAAAAGGAGTTTCGCCTGAACGGTCAGACGCCGGGCACGCCGTACAAACTGATCGTTTCTGCGGACGGCTACGAAACCAAGATCGTGGATAGGGCCGAAGTCCAATCGGCGGAAGGGGCCGAGACGCTGGACGTGCCTCTGAAACGCCTGCGGGCGGAAGATTATCACGCCGTCGCTGGCCAACTGCTCGACTCCGAAGGGAATCCGATCGCCGGCGCGTCGGTACGATTGTTGGTCGGTGGCGCCGTCCCACAACCGATGGGCAATGGGCGGATGCAGGGCTGGCGTTTCTATCACTGGGGGTTGCTACGACGCGACGACATCGAAAACCGAGACCAATGCTTGCAATTTTTTAAAGCCACCAGTGACGCCGACGGCCGATTCGAATTCACCGGCGTCCGAAAGGAGACTCCGTGGCTGGAGCTGTTTTACTTTGGGACGAACTTGATGCCGCAGCGGTATTCGAACCTGCGGGATTTCTCCGACCTGGAACTCACCGACTTGGTCGTCCAAGCCGAAGCCCCCGCCAGCCTGACGATCGACCTCGACCTGAACGATTGGCCGACCGCAGACTCAGTCACGTTGCAAGCGAAGGATTACATCAACGGCCAGAACGCGGTCGATCTGGCTTTCGAGAGTGAATCAAAAAAGCTGGTTGATGGGCCACCAATTGTTTTCTCAGATCTTCCCTCCGGCACCTATTCCGTTCTCCTACAGGCCAAACCGGTGCCGCTCGGGAATGGTGGCTACCGTGTCCAATCGGTTCATCAGCAAGCGATCACGATCGAATCGGGGCGTTCGCACGACATCGAATTAAAACGATGAACGCGTGCAGGCCAGAAACCACGGAAGCGGCGACCAACAGCGCGTATTCGTCGTCGGCAGACCATTTCGACACCGAAATGCTTCCACGCTGACGCCTCGTTTTGAGTTTCGGACGAAGCGGCTACACTAACCCGTCGCGACGGACGACGATCCCTTGCATCATTGATCCGCCCAAAGCTGCTTTTGTGAAATTGCGATTTCTCGCGAGCCGTGCCCGCCTTCCCCCCGTGACTTCATGGCCCATCTCACCGCTTCCATCGACGGCAACCCTTCGGGCACGTTTCAGTTAGACCGAGACGAAATGCAGGTGGGACGTCACCCCGATTGCGACATTGTGGTCGACGCCGGAGCCGTCAGCCGTTTCCATGCGAAAATCGTCAAGACGGGCAACGAGTTCGCTGTCGAAGACGCCGGCAGTCGCAACGGAACCTTCGTCAACGGGCAACTGCTGGCGCGGCCTCACGTGCTCTCCGAAGGCGACCGAATCCGAATCAGCGAAGTCATGCTGGTCTTCCACGGCGACGAAGCACCGGGCTTTGCCAGCGGAAGCGGCAGTGGCGAAATGACCTTCGATGGATCCAATTTTGGGATCTTGATGGTCGATGAGACTCACGCGAAACAGATCACTGGTCCCAAGGTCGAGTTTCGTTCGGGTGACGATGGCCTGAAGATGTCGGCGACGGCGGAAGCCAAACTGGCCGCCTTGATCGCCATCAACAGCAATCTGACCGGTGCCATTTCCGTCGATGACGTGCTGCCCAAAGTCCTCTCGAGTTTGTTTCAAATCTTTCCATCGGCCGACCGCGGTTTTGTGGTCATGGAAACCCCCGACGGGGCATTGGTTCCTCGTTGGGTCCAATTGCGAAACAAAACGGACGACACCGAAACGATTCGGATCAGTCGAACCATCATTCGCCAAACGATGGAAACCGGTCACACCATTCTGTCGCTCGATGCGATGGACGACAGTCGGTTTGACAGCAGCGAATCGATCGCCGACTTTTCGATTCGTTCGATGATGTGCGCGCCCCTGCACGACGAAGACGGCAATGCCATCGGCGCTTTGCAAATTGACTCCACCCAGGGTCGCGGCCAATTCCGAGACGAGGACATCGACTTGCTGACCGGCATCGCTGCCCAAGCCAGTGTGGTGATCAACAACGCTCGCATGCACGAACGCGCATTGCGACAACAGGAAGTCGAACAAGATCTCAAGCTTGCCAAAGAAGTCCAGCGAGCCTTCCTTCCTGCAAAAGAACCGAAGGTTCCAACCTATTACCTCGAGAGTTTTTACCAAGCCGCCAACCACATCGGCGGCGACTACTTTGACTACGTCGACCTGCCGGACGGACGGCTCGCTGTCGTGGTGGCGGATGTCGTCGGCCACGGGGTGGCCGCCGCGATGTACATGGCCAAACTGTCGGCGGAGACTCGATTTTGCCTGGCCAGCGAACCCGATCTCGCTCGCGCGGTGGAACGTCTCAACGACCGCATGAGCGCCTTGGAAGTCCAACGCTTCGTGACTTACCTGTTGGTTGTGATCGACCCGCAGTCCAATGAACTCAAGATCGTCAACGCAGGCCACATGCCTCCCATCGTACGCGATGCGGTGACTGGCAAAATCAGCGAACCGGGCGACGAAGACTCCGGCCTGCCGATCGCGATCGACGAAGGCATGGACTACGCCGTGACCACGGTCCCCATGCACGCGGGTGACCTGGCGTTGATGTACACCGATGGTTTCAGTGAAGCACTCAACGCAAAAGAAGAAGAGTGGGGAACCGATCCACTTCGCCAAATTGTTCTCAATGCGGTCCCCTCGGGCGAAGACGACGAGCCCTTGGCCAAAACGGTCAAGGGTGACATCGTTCGCCAAGCGTTCGAGCACATGGGAAGCGCAGTGCAATTCGACGACATGTGCCTGGTCATCATTGAACGAACCGAAGATGCCGCCGGAGGCAAACCGCGAAGCGCCCCCGCCCTTGCCGAACCCGGTGAAGAACCACCCAAAACCTCCAAACAATCTGAAACGATCAACGAACTGGATATCAACGACACCCTGCCAACCGATCTGTCGGAAAACGGCTGATCGCCTAACGCACCTTGTGTTTTCGATCACCGTCACCGGCACGTGTTTCGACCCGCTCCATGACGCAAGAAGGTCTTGACGACTTTCGCGACGTTGACCTCCAATTTTTTCAGCTCTCCCAGACCTCTCGCCGCCTTCTTAAGACACGCAACTCATCATGACCAAGACAACCTGCCGCTGGGGAATCTTAGGCGCCGCAAACATCGCTCGTAAAAACTGGAAAGCCATTCGGATGAGTGGGAACGGCGTCGTTGCCGCCGTCGCCAGCCGGGATGTGCAGCGGGCCGAATCCTTCATCCACGATTGCTCGCTGGAATGCCCCCCCGTGACCACTGCAGCCGATGGCTCCGCGGAACTGACTCGCCCCGAGGCCATGGGCGATTACCAAGCGATGCTGGACCGCGACGACATTGACGCGGTTTACATCGCTGTGCCAACGACGCATCGCAAAAAATGGGTGCTCGCCGCGGCCGCAGCAGGCAAACATGTGATCGCTGAAAAACCATTCGCCGTTCACAGCGACGACGCCAACGAAATGGCCGATGCCTGCCGCGAAGCTGGTGTGAACCTGATGGACGGCGTGATGTTCGATCACTCCAGCCGACTGCCTGAACTCAAACACACGCTGACCGACCCGGTCGCGTTTGGCGACCTGAAACGAATCCAAACGCACTTCTCATTTTGCGGTGATGACTCGTTCGAAGAAGCCAACATTCGCGCCAATGCAGAACTCGAACCACACGGTGCACTCGGCGACCTGGGTTGGTACTGCATCCGATTCACACTTTGGGCCGCCGGGGACCGACTGCCAGTCGCCGTCAGCGGCCAATCGACCGTCCGCTTGGATGAAGGCCGCGTGCCCGGTGAATTTCAAGGCGAGATGCGATTTGATGACGGACTGACCGCGGGCTTCTTCTGCTCGTTCTTTTCCGTCAACCAGCAAACCGCCACCCTCTCCGGCAACCGCGGCTATGTGACACTGAACGATTTCGTGCTGCCATTCAACGGCTCCGAATCCAGCTGGGAAACGCACCAGCACGAACTGTTCATCGACAACTGCCGCTGGAACTTCGGCAAACACACTCGCCAACAGGGCGTCACCGAACACGCCAGCGGCGAAGCGGACTCCCAAGAAACACGCATGTTCCGGCACTTCGCGGACGAAGTCCTGCACGGCCGCGTCGAGACTCGCTCGTCGGACATCGCGATCAAGACCCAACAAGTGCTTGACGCACTGCGTCGCAGCGACGCCGACGAAAGCAATTGGGTCTCGCTCTAGCAGGTAAACAGGAATGATGGGGAAGAACCAATTGAGCCGTCTGGGCGTTGGCCTGGACTGCGAACCGCCTGGAGCTCCAGAGGACTTCGGTTGCGCAAGTTTTACCCCGAAGGGATGGCAGACAGGAGCCGGTGGTTTGAACGATGCTATCCTTACCGAATTTTCAGCAGTCCAGCGTTGGCACCGATTGAACGCCCCGTCGTCCGTTTCAGCTGGGCTTCTCATAAAACTTGCTGATATCCAGTTCTTGCTTCTGCTCCTGTTCCATCAACTTCAAACGTGACTCCATTCGTTCGATACGCCGGAGCAACAGCGGGATCGTGTCACGATCTTCGGTCACGCGAACGGGGCGAGGCACCGGTGGGTAACCCAGGTGCCGCTGCATCGCACCAAACAAGTACACCGGATCTTTGCGACGGTTCGCCAAAGCGATGCGGCCTTCTTTCTCGCCAAACAGAAACGGCCCCTTCTGACTGGCGTCTTGATCAGCTTCGATCAACCGGCGCCGATACTCTTCGCTGCCCAGAAACAGCAAATCCGCCAAGTCAACCAGGCCCACCTGGGCTCGCAGATTCAGCAACCACTGCGACCATGACGAGTCGTAAACCGGATCCTGGCTCATCGCCAACAAGCCTGCGTCATAGCCCAACCGGTTTCGCGAAAGCGTTTCGAACTGAAAGAAAAAGAAGCCGCAACGATTGTGCTGCAACATCGCTTCCGGAGTGGCCGGCCCGCGATGGTGCGGATTGGCCCGTGCAGCCGGCAACGCGTCCGACTCCACCGCTTCCAACTGCTCACTGAACTGAGACCGCAACTTCGCATCCGCCTGCAAAATCTGCAGAGCCAAGTGAATGGTGAAGCGCCCGGCCTCCTCTTCGGATTCGTTGATCAGATAGGTTTGAAAGGGCGAGAAATAGTGCGACAGTCGCTCCATCGCCGGGCCCATCAAACCCGTGTGCCGCAGTTCGGTCAGCATGAACTCGATCGCCATCGGCAACCGAGTTGTCGCCAACAGTTCGTGCCGCAATTGCTCAAGCAACTCCTGCATCGGAGTTTGCTCGGCGATGCGTTGTCGTAGCAAATCAAACAAGTACGCCTGTTCGACATATTCGGAGTGCGGCAGCATCAAAGATCTTCAAAGAGAAGCGTGTGTTCGTTTCCAATAGCTTAGCGGATTAGCGGCGAACTCGAATCCGCCCGCCAAAGTGCCAATCCGGCAATGTTCTGCAAAACCCTGCCCATGGCAGAGACCATGCAGTTTTTTGACACTGCATTTCGGCGGATTTCCAAATGGTGTACCTCTCCCGAAACGCAGTTTGGGGAGAGGTCGAGCGACGCCGTTCAGGCGTACGCGAGGGTGAGGGCCGGGCATGAGAAGTGAGGCGCGTTACCCCTCCTTGGAAAGCTCGCATACGTCCGTCCGGCATCACTCCCGCCTTGGCTTCATCCTCGACGTTACAATAGCAGGCAGGGTTTTGTCGGATGTGTCAAAGGAGAACAAGCAAGATGAGTACGGCACTGCAATTGTCACTCGAAGAATACGACCGGATGATTGCTGCGGGAGCATTCGTCGGCATGGACCGACACATCGAATTGATTCGTGGGGAGTTGCGCCAGATGAATCCAGCAGGACCGGTTCACGGGGATTTGATTGCCTATGTGATGACCTGGTCAGCGGAAAACGCTGATCTAAAACGCTTCTTTATCACCGGTCAATCTGGCGTGAACATGCCTGAAGTGGGCAGTCGTCCCGAACCGGACGTGTTCTGGATCCATCGCAAGCGTTACCGCGACCGACATCCTGGAGTGAGCGATGTTGTTCTCGCGATTGAGGTGGCCGATTCCAGCTTGCAGTATGACTTGGGCGAAAAAGCAGACCTATACGCCGAGGCAGGACTCTCCGAATACTGGGTCGTCGATGCACCACACCAGCGACTGCACGTGATGCGTGAGCCAACCGGCAAGGCATACAACCATCGCAAAATCTTTCATTTTGGCGATTCAGCCTCTCCATCGATCCAACCCACCGCGACCCTGGACCTACAAGATCTATTTGAAGGTGAGTGAGGGATCGAACCAGCCAACACCAAGCCTCCGCGTGTTGGCATCACTCGATACCACTCAGACGCTCCCGAATTTCAAGAGGCGTCCCACGGCTCCACGACCACCCAAGAAACGAAGCGGTGCAAGTCCTCCCAGCAAGGCGAACAGGGCCAACGCACTTCCCGGTTCGGGAACGGCGATGACAGAAGTGCTGGACAAGGAAAAGTTCAGGCTATACCCCGTTGACGCTTGGACCGTTTCCCCGGGGTCTCCCACCACACTGTAGCGGGACTTCGTGACCAAGTTGTACGATCCAGGAGCGAGTTCCAGTGCGGCAATGCTGAAGAGAGCATCGCCGTCGAAGATCTTGAAAATCTCGATGTCCGTTGGTGGTGTACTCGTGCCGCCAGTGCTTGTCGCGTCGAGATGTCCATCAAGTTGGATGGTGGAATTGCGGATGCGAGTTCCATCGGAAAGATCGTCTCCGTGCCCACTGACTGGCTCGAGAGCGCCCTCCGCTGTCACGCTCGCGGAGAGCGTAAGATAAGCCGTTTCATTGATGTAAAAGGACACTTGAGTTGTATCGAAGATAGTGGCCTCGTCATCCAGTGTGCCAGCAATTGCCACTTCACCGCTCGTCGAACCGGTAAAGTCAAATCGCAGATGACTGTTCTCATCGAAGGAATAAGAAGTGTATTCCTGCTTGACCGTCGCTCGACTGTGCTCGGTGACAGGATCTAGGCCGTAGTCCGTCTCGGTGATGGTCGTATTCATGAACGCCGGCCCATTCGTATTGCTTCCACTGAACTGCTGGCCATACGTCTCATCGCGACCGTCACGAGCGTGCACCGTCGTGATGGAGGCTTGCTGCTGAATTTGATGCGAGTGAATCACCAACGCTGCTTCCGAACGCGACTCCATCCCGAAAAGAAGGAGTGCAAGAGAAAGACCAAGCAAAGAAAGGGAACATCCTGTTCGCGTCATCATGTCCGTCCATGGGGCAAGTCTGGAGGTGTAGGAAAGCGAGGCAAGGCGGATCGTAGACACCTGCTTCCGTTTGAACAAGTGAGAAACTGGGCTGCCAATCAGACAACCGGACCTGCTTAGGACAATGTGAACAACAAGTGACGTAGCGGAAGGGCGCGAGCCCTCCGGTTCCTCACCGGGCGGCTTGCGCCACACCGCTAACATCGTCACTTGTTGTTCACGCGTTGCTACCCACCGGAGCAAATCAAGGAACGCCGCACCCCATCTCAAAGTGCCTCCGCACGATGATGCGCAAGATGGTGATAGCGTCTGCCGGCGGCTTCCGGCTGGAACGTTTGCTTCAGTTCGCCGCGGTGCTTGCGAAACCACTTGGAAACCACCGCGACGCTGTGCGGGTGATCAGCCCGGATCCGTTCATGCCGTCGCTTCAACATCGACGCCCACTTCTGCATCGTCGGGCGTAGTTGCTGGTATTGGTCGCGGTCTTTGGGCGCCGCGACCACGTCGATGATTTCACCGGATCGAATCAAGTACCAAATCGAACAAGCGTCGTACCCCGTCGCCGCGTAAACAAACGAATAATCGCGACGAGCGTGCGACAAGTAAGACAGTTTGCGAGTTGCGTATGCCAGTGACTTCATCGTGTCACGCGCTCGCGAAGCCAACTCGTATTGCTGATTGGCCGACGCAGACTCCATCAACTCTTGGATGGCGATCAAGGGCTCGTCGTTGAACCCGTCCAGAAAGCTCTCCGCTGCCACGACGCGTTTCAAGTAATCTTTGCGAGTGCAAGCGGCCGCGCAGGGCCCCAGGCACGTGCCGATTTCCAGACGCAAACAACCAGGGCGTGGCTGCCGGTCAAACAAGGAAAGCTGGTCTTGAAACTGAAAGACCGTTTGTTGACTGCAGTCGCGAAGTTGAAACGTTTTGTTGAGCGCGTCGATCACATCTCGCATGCGCGCCAGTCCGAAAAACGGCCCTTCGACGGCAACACAATCCGAAGTGGGCGGGGTGCTGGCGAGGAAGAACGTCTCCGCTGGCTTCCGCCCCAAGCACAGGTAAACAGCCCGCTGCCTCTGCGGCACGCCTTGAACATTGAATCGAGGTGCCCAACGACGAATCAAATCGAGTTCTCGAAGTTGGGCGGCGAAGTCACTCGGCTGGGTTTCCCACTGAATCGCGCGCGAATTCTCGATGATGCGGCCGCCCTTTTCCTTGGACGCTGCTTCTCCAAAATAGCTCATCAAACGATGCCGAAGCGATCGACTCTTGCCGACATAGATCAACTCACCGTGCCGGTCAAACATGCCGTAGACCCCAGGAACGGGGGGACACTGACGCTTGACCTTGGTTTGTAGCGTCGCGGAGTCCTCCGCACCGACCATGTCACACGGTCGATCGCCATAGGGATCCAAAGGGTCGCTGCCGAAACCATCGACGAGCCGGGTGGACAAAGACTGAGGCGGTGTTGCGGCCCGCTTCTTTTTCGGACGGATCTTGGGATCATTTGCGGCGGGAGCGTCGCTCACCAACGCCCCGGCGAGCAAGTCATTTCCGCTGGTCTCGCGTTTTTTGCGTCCTTTACGTTTTGCCACCGTATCTCTTTCGCCACCATCCGTGGGATTTTCGCTCACGGCCGAATCGCCGTGGCAATGCAGAGTATTCCATCTTTGCGGTCGTTGACCAAGCGGAAATTGGCGCAAGCCCGCCGCGGGGACTTCTCTTTCTAGGCGTTTTCGTGTTCAATATCGGACTTCCCTTTCACCCCTCACAAGCTGCGCCCTGACGCTTTATGGCTACCGAGCAAACCGAAGACACGCCCCCAGAAGAAATTCCCGTCGAAATCGTTCTGCGCTACAACAAAGACGATACCGACGAGCATGGCTTTGCGTCGGTTTGGAACGTTGCCTCAGCCACTTGTGACGGCGACACCGCGCGGACCCGCGACATGGCGGGACGAATGCTCGGATTCTTGTGCAAAAAAGACTACGAACACGTTGTCTGCAGCTCAACCGACGCTTCTTACCTGGATGAATGGTTCGAACGCGACAAAGCGATCCTCTACAACTGGAAAGCTGACAGCGAAACGACCGACGCAATCACCCAGCACGCTTATGTGCCGGCCGCTGCGATGATCAGTTTCCTGAAACGCGAGAAGTTCAAACCAACTGCGAACTACAGCCCTCGCCGGGCTGACCGCGTGGCTTGGTTCCAAGAAAAGTGGGGCCTCGGCTGAGCCCGATGGGCAACCTGTCCGAGCCACCCTCTTCTTCGGTTCACTTTGCCATTTCGACGGTTCGCGTTCCCGCGAACCCCATCGAAAAAGAGTCGAATCTCGGGGTCACTGAACTGGCCCCCGACGCAGCCGAAGACCTGCTGGAAGAATGCTGGGAACAGATTGATTCACCGAATCAATCTCCCCACCCGTTGGCCGCGCCTCTGCAGCGGCACCTTCAACGTGCCCGGCACATCTACCGATTCGAATCGCCAGACCATTCGTTGGCTGAGATCCTTTCACCCGAATGGCAAGACTGGGCATGGAGCGCGAACGCTCTGTGGTGGACCTCCGCTTCGGATGGCAAGCCAGCGTTGCTCAGCGACCCCGCGGGGCGACAACTGCACGGCCCAGGTTCCTTCGACGCGAAGGCTCAGATCCCCTTCCTTCCGGAATCGCGGCAGCGACGCATTGAGTCTGCCACGGTTCTCCGCAATCGAAACCTGGATCCAGTGGATGGCACCGCCCCGCTGCCCAGCAGCAGCGAGACCGAAACGTTTGCACCCGCGATCGCCGCCAAGCGAATGCTCGGACTGTTCGCCGTCGCGGCTCGCGCCGAAGCAATGGCCAATGGCCAGACGCTCGATCTCGACCGAGTCCGGGAGCGATCCCCGCTGGCGGCGGATGCGCTGACGCCTGCTGAAAAAGATTTCTTCGACCTGGTTTCACCTCCCGCTGAGATGGTCGACACGGCCGCCTGGCGTTACGAATCACTGCACACGCTGCAGTGGGCGTTGCAGATGCAACCAGACCTGGACTGGGCCGATGAACGCTGCGACCTCGCCAGCGTGCTGCGATTGATCCTCTCACTGCCGCACGAAGACCTGATCGGGCACGCGATCTTGCGGCCCATCGAGGAACTGCTTCAAGCCGCTGACTTGCATGTTTGCTTGTGGTGGAAATTGGCGGTGGAGGGTGCGGCGGGACGAGAGATCCCCGGCGGATTGGACCCTGGCGTTGTGGCGGAACGCGTGCACGCACTGACGTGGCTGCTGCAACTGTCCGGCGGCGTTCCCGAGGAGGCTGCTGACATGTCCTGGGATCAAATTGGCCGCGAAATCGAATGCGGCATCGTCGGTTGATCCGACGCACCCACCGCTGGCCCAACCTGCCGGAGTCGCCTTTTTACGGCCTACTCGATGCACCAGTGCTGACGTATAACTTTGACCAACCCATTCGCACTCCGAATTCCTGAGTTCTAATCGCATGACCCAGCTGCTGTCTGCCCGCGCGGGCGAAATCACTTCCGAAATGGAATCCGTCGCCAAACGCGAAAACTTGCCAGTCGAGCTGATTCGCGATGAAGTCGCCGTGGGACGCATGGTGATCCCAGCCAACAAAGTTCACGCCGCTGGTGCCTTGGAACCCATGGCCATTGGGATCGCCGCCAAGTGCAAGATCAACGCCAACATCGGCAACAGCGCCGTGACGAGCAACGTTGGTGAGGAACTGGAAAAGCTCCACACTGCCGTCCACTTCGGTGCCGACACGGTGATGGACCTGTCGACCGGCAAAGACATCGACAACATCCGTCGTCAAATCATCGACAAGAGCCCCGTGCCAATCGGGACCGTGCCGATCTACCAAATGTTGGAAGAGCTCGGCGGCAACATCGAAGACATGAACGCCCAGCACTTCTTGGACATGGTCGAGCACCAAGCCAAGCAGGGCGTTGACTACATGACGATTCACTGCGGTGTCAAACTGGAACACCTGCACCTGACCGTCAACCGCGTGACCGGAATCGTCAGCCGCGGTGGATCCCTGATCGCCAAGTGGATGATGGCCCACAACAAGCAAAACCCATTGCTAGAAGCCTTTGACGACCTTTGCGACATCATGCGTGAGTACGACGTGACCTGGTCGCTCGGTGATGGACTGCGTCCTGGTTCGATCGCAGACGCATCCGACGACGCTCAGTTCGCCGAACTGGACGTCCTCGGCGAATGCACCAAACGCGGCTGGGAAAAAGGCACGCAGGTCATGGTCGAAGGCCCCGGGCACATTCCTTTGGACCAAATCCAAATGAACATCGAGCGGCAAATCGAAGTCTGCCACGGCGCCCCGTTTTACGTGCTCGGTCCCCTGGTCACTGACATCGCCCCTGGCTACGACCACATCACCAGCTGCATCGGTGCGGCCAACGCCGGCATGCACGGTGCTGCCATGCTCTGCTACGTCACACCGAAGGAACACCTGGGCCTGCCCAACGAAGAAGACGTCAAACAAGGCGTGATCGCTTACAAGATCGCCGCCCACACCGCCGATGTCGCCCGCAAACGCAAAGGCGCCCAAGATCGCGACGACGCGCTTTCCAAAGCCCGCTTTGATTTCGACTGGAAAGAGCAATTCCGCTTGTCGCTCGACCCGGAAACGGCCCAGCGATACCACGACGAAACGCTTCCTCAAGACACCTTCAAGAGCGCTCACTTCTGCAGCATGTGCGGACCAAAGTACTGCTCCATGAAGATCACCGAGGACATCCGTCAAATGGCCAAAGAAAAGAAACTCGTTGGACTCCCAACAACCTGATCGACCAAACGAGCCATTGGTCCTGCTGACGATACGATTCAAAGCCTCCCAACTGCCTCGCAGTTCGGAGGTTTTTTCGTGCTCGCACCGCGACCGCAGAATCGGCCTGACACCAGCCTCACCAACCAGCCGGCCACACCCGAGATACAACCAACCGTTCGGAGCCAACCAATGAATGCTATCCTGATCGAGGCTGTGCTACCGACTCGCTTGATGCCGCAGCACGTGAATGCCGCTTGAACTTGATTCTTCATCCCAAGAGAGCCGGGCAGACCATGACCCGAATTCCCTTCGCGTTGCTGCTGCTCTTGATCGCGGCCGGATGCCAAAAACAAGGCGACCGCGACGAAGAATTGTTGTACCTCCGTGCAGCCCTCCCCGCTGAACTGCTCGAGCAGTCACACCTGGACATCCCTAGCCGTGACTGCATTGCCAAGCTTGAAACGCCTGAGGGCACTTCTCTGGGGCTAAGAATCTTTCCAGGCCAGTCCAAATCCCACGGTGGAATCCGAGCGGAGATCAGCCTGGACTATCCCTTCCAGCCTGAAGAAGTCGTCCGCTATTCCTGGCGGTTTCAACTGCCAGAAGACTTCGTCTCGGATGCCCCGCAGAACCGCTGGTGGGTCATCGGACAATGGCATGACCAACCTGACTCCACCAAGAACGAAACATGGGACACGCACCCTTCCTACAGTCCCCCAATCTCACTTTCGATCGCAGAAGTGAATCAGAACCTGCTGCTTGGGATCAGCTATGGAATCACGCACGGCGGTCACGAACAGGCCCATCCCGCTCCGATCCCGATCCAGCGTGGCAACTGGTACACCGTCCACGCGGACATCCACTGGTCGCTGACCGAACAGGGTCGCGCCAAGATCTCCTTGCGAGAAGTCACAGACAGCGACCGAGTGATGACGGGCCCCAACATGAAC
Source organism: Rhodopirellula islandica (assembly GCF_001027925.1). Taxonomy (NCBI): domain Bacteria; kingdom Pseudomonadati; phylum Planctomycetota; class Planctomycetia; order Pirellulales; family Pirellulaceae; genus Rhodopirellula; species Rhodopirellula islandica. The sequence continues at coordinate 128,067 of NZ_LECT01000028.1, forward strand.
AATGCCTACCAGCACTACCTTAAGATTGGCATGTACCGCCACCCGGCGATCCAAAGTGAAAACTGGATCCACCTCGATCAAATCACTGCCACCCATCTCACCAAGGAACCGCGTGAGAACGAGACTGGATTTCGCGGAGAGAGCAAACCGCTCAGTGCATCACCGGAGACCGACGCAGGCAGGCCTCACGCGAGAAAGAAATGACGCAATGAACGAGGCGACGAACGGTTGATTGCCCGTAGCCTTTTTTGTGTCGGAGGCGTTGCTCTTCACGCGATGCTTCGCGGTCATCCGCTGCGAACGGAACGACCGAAGTTGGTTTCGCAACGGTGCCGAAACTCGCACCTGCAATCGCCCCACTCCCACTCAGTGGGCTTTGCCTTCTCCGATGTGGTGTTGGTGCCGGACGATGTCACCGCTAACCATGTAGATGGTCTCTTCGGCGACATTGGTCGCCATGTCCGCGATTCGCTCCAGATGGCGAGTGGCGCTGAAGCAGTGAACCGCTGGCTCCACCCAGTCCGTGTCCGTCTTCATCATCGCCTGCAACTCTTCGATCAACTCCACGTTCAGGCGATCCACTTCGTCGTCCCGGGCGATCACCTGGTGAGCCAATTCTGCATCCTGCTCAATGAACGAATCCAGTGCCGAGCGAACCATCTCCAACGTGATGTTCACCATCTGATTGATATCGTCAGGAACGCTAAACAAAGGAAACAAATCCAAGGACCTGCTGCGTTCGGCGATGTTGCATGCCAAGTCAGCCATCCGTTCCAAATCGGCATTCAGTTTGATCGCCGAAACCATCCAGCGAAGATCAATCGCAACGGGCTGGTAAAGCGCCAGCAACTTCAAGCACTCCTCTTCAATCCGGACGTCGTTGGCGTCCACCTTGACGTCCGTTTCGATCACTCGGACCGCCATGTCGGGACGCCGTTCCACGAGCGCCCGAACAGACATCTCGATCATTTGCTCGACCACACCGAACTGCTCCACCAAATCAGTGCGAAGAGCCTGAACGGCTCGATTGAGGTGCTTGCTCATAGGTGATTCCGAATGGGTCTTCCAGACAACAGGGTTGGCCGAAAGCAGAGAATGGGTGGGGGTGGGGCAGGGCCAGGAACAGCCGGGATCAACCGAAACGGCCGCGAACGTAATCGTCCGTTCGCTTTTCCTGGGGCTTGGTGAAGACGTCTTGAGTGGCTCCTGATTCAACCAACTTTCCTTCGAAAAAGAAAGCCGTTCGATCACTACAACGACTCGCTTGCTGCATGTTGTGCGTGACCATGACGATGGTGTACTGCTCACGCAACTCGTAGATCAAGTCCTCGATGGCCAACGTACTGGCCGGATCCAAAGCACTGCAGGGCTCATCCATCAACAAGACTTCCGGACCAACAGCGATTGCGCGAGCAATGCACAATCGTTGCTGCTGCCCACCGGACAACCCCAGCGCGGGTGCGTGAAGTCGATCCTTCACCTCGTCCCAAACCGCGGCTTTTCGCAGCGACCACTCCACCAGTTCTTGCAGTTCGCTGCGACTCAGGTAGAGGTGCAACCGAGGCCCGAAGGCAACATTCTCAAAGATGGTCTTGGGGAATGGATTGGGTTTTTGAAACACCATTCCAATGCGACGACGAAGGTTCACCACGTCAGTCGACTGCGCCAGAACATCCAAGTCATCGATCATCAACGTCCCGCGACTGTTGGCCGAAGGCACGATGTCGTTCATCCGGTTGATCCATCGGAGCAAGGTGCTCTTGCCACAACCGCTAGGGCCAATGAAGGCAGTCACTTGGTTGCGAGGCACCTCAAGCGAGAGATTGTGAATCGCCTGGAAGGACCCGTACCACGCGCTGAAATCTGCAATTCGAATGCATGTATCGGGCGTCACCTCCGCTTTCGCGGGTGAGTCCGAATGGAGATTCGCCGATCGAGAGACTTCTGACATCGTGGAAGTATTCGCGTTTAGAGCTTTCATTGGACCGTGTTATCCCACCCGCATTTTTTGTCGAAGATAAATCGCCACTGAGTTCATCAGCAACAACACGGCAAGCAACACAATAATCGCCGCCGCAGCGAGTTCTTGATAGGCTGCTTGCTGACGACCGGCCCAATTAAAAATCAGCACCGGCATCGTAACCACATTATCCATCAAATTCTGAGGCCCGGAGTTCTTTGCCACCGCCGCCCCCAAAACCACCAAGATTGGTGCCGCCTCCCCAATCGCTCGGCCCATCGCCAAAATAGCCCCCGTCATGATACCTGGCACGGCTGCCGGGAGCGAAACATTTCGGACGGTTTGCCACTTGGTGGCCCCCAGTCCAAACGAGGCTTCCCGCAAGCTGGAGGGGACCCCACGAAGCGCTTCTTGAGAGGCGATGATCACAATGGGAAGAATGACCAATGACAGGGTCAGCCCAGCTGCCAAGAAGCTTTTCCCAAACGGAAGACGCATGTAATACCACTTCGTTTCGGAGTAAGAACCTCCGCCTTGGCCCTTCCGAACGGTTCGCGCCCGAACCTCCGGGTCGCTTGGTTTGGGTTGCCCCGTGGCAGGATCCCAAACCGCCAATTCAAACGCTTGCCCCTGACGATCGACGGCCTGCATCGGGGCATCAATCGTGATGGTTGTCTTGGCTTCATCGACTTGTGGAATCAGAACCGTGTGGCCACCACCCGCCAAAGAAAGGACTTGATAGTAGTGATCGACGCCGAACAATTCCGTTCCGCTGGATTCGTTCACTTGAATCCGGCCAAAGACATTGAACATGAACACAAACAAACTCAGGCCCAGCAACCCGTAAACGATCGATGGCACGCCGGCCAGATTGGAGATATTCAACTGAATGAAACCATGCAGCATCTTCAGCGGCCTGCTAACCGGTTTGAATTCTTCCAAGAAGATTGCGGTGCCGATGCCAAGCGGGAGCGCCGAGGCGGCACAGATGCCACAAATGAAAATCGACCCCACAATCGACGGCCACATGCCGGCGGATTCAGGATTGAGCTCACTGTGCGAGTTCTGCAGCAAATCAGCGGTCAACCGGGAATGGCCTTGCCATCCGATGGAAACCAGCAAGACCCCCAGCACGACCACGCTCAAGCCGGAGATAAAAACGCAAAGCAGATAGAACAAACGGCTGTAGAGTTTGCGTCGACTCGAATTGTCCGTCGACACCGAGAACTCACCCTCCGTGAACCCAGAACCTGGGGGAGGGCTGTGGTCATCGACTGGTGCGGTAGAAGCAGTCGCCATGGAATTGTCACGCATGAGAGAAGAACGCGGGATGACTTAGGAATAAACTTCTTGGTAACGGCGACGGATCAGTTGCCCGACCAAAGTCATCCCAAATGTGATCGTAAACAACGTGATTGCGACCGCGTACAAGCTGAAGTACTGAACGGTCCCGTACTCGTTCTCACTCTTGATCATTTCAACGATGAACCCTGTCATCGTTTGCGATTGCTCACGAGGATCCGCCGTGAACGTGGCTCGCGTCCCCGCTGCCAAAGCCACCACCATCGTCTCGCCAATCGCTCGACTGAAAGCCAGCAAGAAAGCGGAGATGATCCCGGACAGTGCCGCGGGCACGACCACTTTGATGGACGTCTCAAACGGCGTGCATCCCAGCCCATAAGCGGCTTCTCGAAGGGCCCTTGGAACGGCATGCAGGGCGTCTTCCGATAGACTGCAAACCATCGGCAAACAAAGAATGCCAACTGCAATGCCAGCACTGGTCGCGTTGAACGTGTCGAATCCGCCAGCCGAGAGAAACTGCAACGAAGGGCTGACAATCAGAACAGCAAAGTAGCCCAGGACCACGGTGGGGATTCCCGCAATGACTTCCAAGGTCGGCTTCAGCACGGCCCGCACTCGGTCGGACGCGAACTCGGACAAAAAGACCGCCGTGATCAAACCGCACGGCAAGGCAATCAACATGGCGATCATCGTGACCCGCAGGGTCCCCGACAGAAGCGGCCAAATCCCAAACTGAGCCTTGGCAATGTCTTTGCTTTGAAGAGCGGTCCATTCTGTCCCCGTGAGAAACCCACGGAGACTGACGTGCTCGCTCTGAAAGAAATGCCAGCTTTCACCAATCAACATCACAATGATGCCGACGGTGATCCCAACCGTCAGCAAAGCGCACAGTGCAAGCAAAGCCACCATGGCTTTTTCTTGCACCACTCCAATGCCGGTCGAACGAAACTTCTTGTTGACAAGTGCGGCTGGACGATTCAAGGCAATCTACCCGATCGGCCACCGTGCTTGATTCGCAAGGCGGCCCTATGAAATGCCTTTGCCGCCAGAGCAGCGACAAAGGAATCAGTCTGTAAGAAACTGAAACAGTCTGTTTAGGGAACGAGATTTTCGTCGATGAACAAATCGGTCAAGGCACCGCTGCGGCTTTCACCAGCTTCATCGACGAAGTGGGTGCCCGTTTTCACAGCGTCCAAATTCGCTTGGGCTTTTGCCATCACGGCTTCGGGCAACCGAACGTAACCCACCTTTTGACTGACTTCGGGGGTATTGGCCAAGAAGTACTCGACGAACACTTGAACCTCAGCTCGGTTGAGCGAATCCGTGTTCACATAGATGAACAACGGACGGCTGAACGGAGCGTAACGATTCGACGCGATGTTGTCGGTGGTTGGCTGGTAGGCGGTTTCATCCTTGGGATTGACAATGGAAACCGCACGCAGCTTGTCTTTGTTTTCTTCGTAGTAAGCCACTCCGAAGAAACCGATTGCGAATTTGTTGTCCGAAACACCTTTGACCAAGATGTTGTCGTCTTCGTTCAAGTTCATGTCGCCGCGAAGTTCTTCCTTCGACTTCTTCGCCAACACTTCGTGGAAGTAGTCGTAGGTGCCCGACCCGGTGCCCGGCGAATAAATCTGAATCGCCTCTTCGGGCCAACTCGGATCCACATCACTCCAATTTTTCACCGCTTCGTCACCGACAAACATGGATTTCAGCTGATCGACCGTCAATTCTTTGACCCAATCGTTCTGTGGGTTCACGACGATGGTCAAACCGTCGTAGGCCACCGGAAGCTCCACAAAGGTGACGTCGTTTTCTTTGCAGTTTTCAAATTCACCCGATTTGATTGGGCGAGAGGCATCCGAGATGTCCGTGCCTTTGTCGTAAAAGCTCTTGAACCCGTTTCCAGTTCCGTTGCCGCTAACGATGATGTCGACATTGGGATGCTCTTGAATGAACCCTTCCCGGATGGCGTTGCTGATGGGCTGAACCGTGCTGCTGCCGTCAACTTTGATCGTGCCGACCAAGTTCGATTCAGCGGCCGGCGCCGATGAGTCGCCGTCGGTCTCCGGGGTGGAACTGGACTTGTCACAGCCCGTCGAAACAACCGCGAGAGCGATCCAGCAAGAGAGGGCAAACGAAGTGAATTTCATGGTCGGATCGCCTGATAAATGGGGACGATAGAGTGGGGAGGTGGGGGCACATCTGTTTCAAAGTCACAGAATCCGTCGCGTCCATTGCGCTGCTGTGTGCTGCTGATCCTTTGCAGTTCATTTCCAGCGAGGACGAATTGTAGTCCTCTTCCCTAGGTTGACAAACAGCCCGCCAACGCTCCCCGAGCAACCTCGATCGCCTCCTAAAACAATGTATTCAGAGGTTTTAGACGCCCTTGACCGCACCAAAATGACGGATTGTCGCCACCAAACCGTTTGAAGATCTTGTGAAGAAATGGCCGGTCAGAAGTCGCAAAGTGCCCGCGACCGCGCAGCTCCCCCCCAACGGACATGCTCAACGTCGCACCTGCGAAGACAGCCTTCGCAATCGCGATGGCGGCTGAAACGCGTCCCCGGTTCCAGATGTCTCGGCAGCCACCCAACCAGACTCGCTAAGCAGGTCGGCAGGAGTGATCAAGCACAACCATGTGAGCCGTTTGGGCGTTCGCCCCGGTTGTGCGTGAAAACCGTGGCTAACGCCAGCGGCTCACATACCCGATGACACCTGCGTACCTGCTTAGTTCGCGGTCAGGGGATCGCTGCTCCCGAACTCGTCGCTGGTGTCGGCCTGCTGCATCACTTCCGGCAAACGACGCCAAAGTGAGATCGCTTCTCCCACCATCCAGGCCTGCAAAATCAACACGAACGAGCCAAACCCAATCAGCACGTAGTCACGCTGTGGCCACCAGTTGTTGACCAAGTCAAAGACCATCGCCCAAGCCGGCAACAACAACATCATTCCCATTGGGATCGCCAGCACCGCCACCGGTCGACTTCTTCGGGCGAGATAGAACACGGCCACCATCAAAGCCAAACCCGCCAGCAACTGATTGGTCGCACCGAACAACGGCCACAACATCAAACCACCCTTGCCGGGACTCTCGCCTGCGAAAACGGCGATCGCCATTCCGATGCCAACCGCGATGGTGGTCGCCACGTACTTATTGGTTCCCATTTGCCACCCCGCGGACGAGGCCAGTTCACTGATCACGTAGCGCTGCAACCGAGTCGCGGTGTCCAACGTCGTCGCCGCAAAACAGGCCACCATCACCGCCATGATGGCAACGCCGTATTTCAAGGGGATCCCAATCGCGGAGATGAAGTTGGCTCCTCCATCGATGAACGCCGCGAGTTTTTTGTCGAGCCCCTGGCTCTTCCATCCGCCACCGGCGACTGCCGTCCCAGCCGCAACTTCCGCCGCCGATGGTCCAGTTCGATAATAGGAACGCCAGGCGGCCGAACCGTCCAAAGCGGCTTCCCCTGCAGCAGCTTCCGCCATCGCCACCGGCTCTTGCCGCGTGATTTCGATCGACCCCGAAGATGCATCGCGAGTCAAACGCCCCATCCCAACTCCTGCACAACAAGCCAAGATCACCAGCACGGCCAGCATCCCTTCGCCCAGCATCGAGCCGTAACCAATCATTTGCGCGTCACGAGCATTCTTGAGCTGCTTGCTCGTCGTTCCGCTGCTGACCAAGCAGTGAAATCCGCTGCAGGCACCACAGGCAATCGTGATGAACAAAAACGGCAGCATCGGGGGTGCATCCGCAGGAACCTGCTTGGCAATCGCGGGCGCCGCCGTGGACAGATTGGCTTGCCCGTTCAGCGACGCGACCGCCAACCCGGCAACCAACAACACCAACGCCACCCCCAACTGCAAACTGTTCAAAAAATCGCGAGGCTGAAGCAACAACCAAACCGGCAACACCGACGCAAAGAACGCGTAGATCAGCAACAACAACGTCCACACGACGACCGGCGTCATGTACACCGAATCGGCAGGCAACACCTCCGCCAAATCCAGCGGCAACGCGGTCGCGCCCAGGTAAACCGTCAGGTACAGGATTCCCAATCCGATCAAACACGGCACCACCAAGTTGCCTCCGCGGCGGATCACCGACCAACCGATGAACGCCGCGACTGGCATCGCCGTCCAAACGGAGAGCACCGACTCGGGATACAACTTGAAAATATTCGCGATCACCAATCCGAACACCGCCAACACAATCGACAGGGCCATCGCCAACACGATCAGGAACAACACCTTGGCTCGTGGCGAAATCAACCGTCCCGCTGCCTGTCCGATCGATTCACCTCGACTGCGGATCGAAATCACCAAGGCGGCGAGGTCATGCACGCCTCCGACCAAGATCGAACCAAACACAACCCACAGCAAAGCCGGCAACCATCCCCAAAAAACCGCGAGTGCTGGACCAACAATTGGTCCGGTTCCAGCAATGCTGGTGAAATGGTGGCCGAAGACAATGGACCGATCCGTCGGCACGAAATCAACGTCGTCCCGCTGGGCCACGCTGGGCATGGTTTCATCCGCACTGAGACGGAACAATTTGTTCGCCAGATAGCGGCCATAGGTGTGATACGCAACGACAAACGCGACCATCGAAAGGATCGCAATGACAAGAGTGCTCATGCGGGGAGATCAGCTGACTGACAAAGAGGGGAAAGGCAAAGTGGGGAAAGGATGGTGGGGCTCGAATGACAACCGCAGTCCAGCGGCAGGCGGTCGGCAACCTGCACTCGCCATTGAATGGGTGGGACCTCGGTTCGCACGACGGCACTGTTTTTCGCAACGGGACTCGGTGTCACAAGCGAAAACGGGCCAAATCGGCCGACGTGAAGCGATTCACGCCGACAGCACCGAGAGATCGAATCGAACCGTTCCCGGCGGAATTTCTACCGTTGTCCGGTCGTCGATTCGGATTCGCCCCCTATAATACGCGAAACGCGTGGGCTCCGAACGATGTCGCTGGCCCAATCGAGACCATTTCGCATACGCGACCACTCACTCATCAAGATTGAACCATGAGCTCTGCTTCAAGCAACGGAAACGCCCAACCCAAGACAGAAAAGACCATCATCATCGGCAGCGGGCCGGCCGGTTGGTCCGCGGCCATCTACGCGGCGCGGGCAAACCTGGATCCCGTCCTTTACGAAGGCACCGTCAAGCCAGAAATGATTCCGCTGGGACAACTCGCCTACACCACCGAGATCGAAAATTTCGCTGGGTTCCCGGCCGGCAACATCCGCGCGTTCGTTGAATCCGCCGTTGACAAGGACCGCCACTGGAACCTGCCGATGGTTCCTGAAGGCCACGAAAAAGACGGCCAACCCCACTACGCCGTGCAAGGCGTGGAGCTGATGGAATTGATGAAGCAACAAGCGATCAACTTCGGAACCCGAGTGGTCGGAGACGATATCGAACGAGTCGACTTCTCGGGACCGCCGCACACGCTGTATCCCGCCTCGGGCGATCCCGTCCAAGCCCACTCGGTGATCATCGCCACAGGTGCTCGCGCCAATTACCTGGGTCTCCCCAGCGAAGAACTCTACAAGAACAAAGGTGTCAGTGCCTGTGCCGTTTGTGACGGAGCCTTGCCCGTCTACCGTGGCAAACCCCTCGCGGTTGTCGGCGGTGGTGACTCCGCGGTCGAAGAAGCCACCTACCTGGCCAATCTCAAAGGTGCCGACACGATTTACTTGCTCGTGCGTCGCGACCAAATGCGTGCCAGCAAGGTCATGCAAGACCGAGCGATCAATCACCCCAACATTGAAATCCTCTGGAACACCGTTGTCGAAGAAGTTCTCGGTGACGAAAAACTGGTCAACGCACTGCGTCTGAAAGACACCGTGGACGGCTCCACCCGTGAACTGAAAGTCGGCGGCATGTTCGTCGCTATCGGTCACACGCCCAACACAACGTTCTTGGACGGCGCTGTCGACATGAACAGCGAAGGCTACATCCAGTGGAGCAAGGCGTTCCGAACCAACACATCCGTCCGTGGCGTCTTCGCAGCGGGCGATGTCGCGGATGATTACTACCGTCAAGCGATCACTTCCGCTGGGACGGGCTGCATGGCAGCGTTGGATGCCGAGCGTTTCCTGGTCGAACATGAGGAAGCAGCCGGGACCAGCGAAGCACGTCCTTCGTTGACCTAAGAAGCATGACCTTGGTTCGAAACCCCAAGGCTTCCGTCACTCCGCGACTGGTTGTGCGTGTCCGGATGATCGAACAACCGCGGGGGGCGTCGATTGAATCAACGCAGCATTTGGTAGTGGACGAGGCAACGAGTCCCTCGCGTGGGGAAGGACTTGTTGCCTCGTCCACTACGGTTCAGATGCTCGACGAAGGACGCTTCGAAAAACGTCGGTAATAAAAAAGACGTCCCGAGCGGTGACAGTCGTGACAGGCTTGTTGATTGAGTACGTTTCGCAGATTGAGCGATCAGCCATTCGGCGTGAGCCTGGGCTGCTAAAAGTTCAGGGTTGGCATTCTGATCGCGGATGCAAATTTTCTTCCGGCTTCGGTCTTTCTCCATCCCGGTAGGGATGTCAGATGGTAGCCGGGGGTCGCTGCGTAGCAGCACACCCCCGGTAAACGAGCCCCCCTGAAAAACTCTCCCTCCCGCCGTGGCCGATGGCCACGGCGGGAGGGAGAGTGGCGACGCGGGCATGTCCGTCGGTGGCGATATCGCTTACCGACGGCTACTCTCCGTCATCCTTACCGGGATGAAGACTTGCGCAAACGAATACGCTCCCCAACACCAAACTTTTCGCAGTCCAGCGTTTCAAAAATCCCGCGTTGGACTTTCATTGTCGCGGCGTTAGTTGGATGAATCACCGGAACTGCCTTGCAACTCCAGCATCGCCAACGCGAACGCTTCGCCGATCTGGGCCATGGTCTTTCCACAGCCCAGGTAGTGATAACCGGCGTTGGACGCCCCGCGATTCCACAACGCGAGCTCTGCTTCTGAGATCAGCTCGCGTTCAAATTCTTTCATGAATTCGGATTGCTGTTCTGGGGTCATGGATCCGTCCTGGTTCTCGTGCCCTCGCTGCTTCGTCCGCAATTGATAGGACTTCTGCCGAACTTCCGCGAACTTGCTCGCGATGGCCCCCAGTGACTCGTCCCAGTACGGCCCGGTTGGAACCGCCACGACGTTGCCACGAAAGGCCTCCATTTTCGCAGGAGCCGCCATCGCATCTCGGAACTGCTGGTGATCGGGACTGGGGTTTTCGCCGTCGACTCCCAACACCCCGATCACAAACGGCAACTCCTTCGCACTCGAGTCAACATCGCTCAAATCCGACCGCACGTCGCGAATGAAGTCCGCCATCCACTGCGAGTACTTAGCGAAACGATTCTGCTCGGCGTTGGCAGGCAGTGGAGGATAAACGTCCCGGTTGACGACATCGTTCCAACCTTGGAACCAAACGAATCCTGCCAGCTCATAACCTTGATCTTCTTGATAGGCAGGCACCACTCGATCGAGATCACTCAGCACGGACTTCACGTGTTCCATCATCAGTCGGTAGTACTTGCCCGAGTCTTGCTCATGATTGCGATCTCGCTCGATGTCGTTGGCTGTCCGTGGATAGACTCCAGCACTTGGCGGACGAAAGTCGTAGTGCAGAGACTTGCCGCCCCAAGCGGTTTTGATCAGCAGAATCGGGGCGTCGGTGTTTTCCTCGAGCGTCAAACCAAACGTGAACTCGGGGCCAATCTTGCCACCATCTTCACTCGGATTCGGTCGCGAACCATAACCAGTGGTCAGCTTGCCCAGGCCTTCCCCGTTTGCTTCGCCTCGACCGGTCAGATACGAAATCCAAACCCGGTCACACTCCCGGAAGGAGCCGTCTTCGCTGCGCATGCGTTGGAGCAACGACTTGGCTTGTGGATCATCGCTCATGTAGCCGATTGTTTCGACCTTGGCGTGCCCTTCCATGTTGGACTGCCCCGCCAGGATATAAACCTGCAGTGGCGGAAGAGGCTTCGAAGTCGACGAATCGTCCCCGAGTGTGGGGACGGTGATTGGCAACGCGACTAGCAAACAGCCAACCAAACAAACGGCACGCAACATCGATAGAGCCTCAACAGAATACGGAAGGTAGACGAGGCGATCGCACCGATGGCGTTCACCCGGTCAAGCCAGAATGTCATGCACAACTTCACCGTGCACGTCGGTCAAACGGAATTGACGCCCTTGATATCGGAACGTCAAACGCTCGTGATCGACGCCCAACAAGTGCATGATCGTGGCATGCAAATCATGGATATGAACGGGAGCCTCCGTCAAGTTGTACCCAAAATCGTCGGTTGCACCGTGCACGATGCCGGGCTTCACCCCTCCGCCGGCCATCCACAAACTAAAGCATCTGGGGTGGTGATCGCGACCGAAACTGGTTTCCGTCAGCTTGCCTTGGCAATAATTGGTCCGCCCGAATTCGCCGCCCCAAATGACCAGCGTGTCTTCGAGCATTCCCAACCGTTTGAGATCTTGCACCAACGCCGCTGACGCTTGGTCGGTTGCCTTGCACTGATTGGGCAATCCCTTGGGCAGGCCGCCGTGATGGTCCCACCCTTTGTGATAAAGCTGAATGAAACGCACACCACGCTGCGCCAATCGCCGAGCCATCAAACAGTTTGCGGCAAAGGAACCTGGGTTCTTGGAATCTTCGCCGTACAGTTCAAAAACCTCTTCGGATTCGTCTGCGAAATCAGTGGCCTCGGGAATCGAGGACTGCATGGCAAATGCCATCTCGTATTGAGCAATGCGAGCCTCCACCAACGGATCCGCGTTGCTCGCCAATTGCATCTGGTGCAATTTCGAAAGGGCGTCCATGGCGGAGCGGCGACTTTGCGTGTCGATGCCTTGCGGGTTGCTGAGATACAACACCGGATCGGCTCCGCTTCGGAACTGAACGCCTTGGTGCTCACTGGGCAAAAACCCGTTGCCCCAAAATCGCGAAACCAAGGGCTGGCCGCTGTTTTGATTCTTGGTGGTCATCACCACAAACGCGGGCAAGTTTTCATTCTCGCTGCCCAACCCATAATCGACCCAAGCGCCCATGCTGGGACGCCCGGGGAACATGCTGCCGGTCTGCATGAATGTGACCGCGGGTCCGTGGTTGATCGCCTCGGTGTACATCGACCGAACCACACAGATGTCGTCCGCGATCTTTGACGTGTACGGCAATTGGTCGCTCATCCAAGTGCCACATTCACCGTGTTGCTTGAATTCAAACGGGGAACCCACCAACGGCAAACTCGATTGGTTGCCGCTCATCCCTGTCAAACGTTGGCCACCACGAATTTCATCGGGCAGTTCGGTGCCGTGTTTTTCGTTGAGCAAAGGTTTGTAATCAAACAAATCCAATTGTGACGGTGCCCCCGACTGGAACAAAAAGATCACTCGCTTTGCTTTCGCGGCGTGATGCAGCATCCCCATCGAACCAGGAACCGGTGTGCCCGCCCCCAGTGCGTCCGGCGAGCTGGCCGATGCGTTGGAATCCCCCAGACTGCTGGCGAGCAATTGCCCCAGCGCCATGCCGCCAAACCCGTAGGCGGAGTTTTGCAGCAACGCACGCCGATGGATGGAGATCGGATTCAATTCGGAAGAGCTCATCGTTTCACCAAGCACAAATCAAAGTTCAGCAACGTTCCCACCACGACGGTCATCGCCGCCACACGGCTGGCATCCAGCGAAGCGTCCGGATCAGCATCGCCAATCGCGAGAAATTCGCTTGTTGCCGCCTCATGGGATTGAAAGTAATTCCATTGTTCTTCGTACAGTTCCACCAGCACGCTGAGTTGCTCCGCCGTCGGGTGCCGACTGGTTGTGATTCGAAACGCATCGTGAAGCATTTTCTGACCATCGTCCTGCGGAGCGTCTCGCACCAAGTGCTCCGCCAGCCCACGAGCGGCCTCGATCGTTTGCGGGCCATTGAGCATCACGAAGGCTTGCAGCGGCGAAGCGGTTCGCTCCCGCTGCACGCGGCAAACGTCTCGTTTGGCAGCATCCAGAGTTGTCATCACCGGCGCGGGGCTGGTTCGCTTCCAATACGTGTACAAACTGCGTCGGTACAATCCCTCGCCTTGGTCGCGACCGGTGGGTTTGAACGACACTTCCACTTCGTATGGCTTGGCCGGCGGTCCGCCCATTGCGTGAACCAAACGTCCGCCCGCGGCGAGAGCTTGATCACGCAGCATTTCAGCCGGCAATCGATAGGTCGGAAAATGCGAGAGCAAACGATTGGTGGGATCGACCAACGCCAGATTGTCTTGCGTTGAAACACTGCTGCGACCGTAGGCATCGGACAGCATGATTTGCTTCATCATCCGTTTCAGGTCCCAGCCGTTGTCGGCCAAATCCAAGGCCAACCAATCCAGCAACTCGGGATGCGTTGGCGGCATGCCTTGGCTTCCGAAATCTTCGGGTGTGCGGACCAAGCCTTGCCCGAAACTGATCTGCCACAATCGGTTCACCGCGACACGTGAAGTCAGCGGGTGCTCGCGATCGCACAACCATTTCGCCAACGTCAAACGGTTTGGGTTGGCGGTGTCGGCTTCCGGCAACGGCGGCAAGAAGTCAGGCGTTCCCGGTTGGACTTCTTGTTGTGGGCTGTCGTAGACACCGCGTGCCAGCAAGTGAGTGGGGCGTGGTTGAGGCGTCTCCCGCATCACCATGATTTCATCGATCGAGTCCTCCAGTTTGCACTTGGCCAGCCGCACGTCTCGCAATGACTGGCGTGCCGCGTCCACCTCGGCATCCCAACGCAGCAGAGCGTGTTGGATCCGTTGCTCGGGTTCCCAATCCGCCTCGAGATCAAACTCGTAATCGTCTCGAACGAGTTGCTGAATTTCGAGGTCGCTCAAACGAACATCAAAGACGCGGAATTGGTCAACGGCTCCCTGTTTGAAACCACGGTCTCGCATTCGTTCGCCGAGGGTGATGTGGTCGCCGCCCCCGCCTTGGATTTGTTTCGACAACGCATCTCGAACCACGGTGGTCTTCACTTCTTTGCCGTTGATGTGAACCGTCAATCCCGATGCGGAACTGGAACCTTCCGTCGAAGCGGTGACGTGCACCCACTCGCCGACGGGAATGGCTTCGGTGGTCATCACACTGATCGCGTTTCCCGGCCAAAAATGAATCTGCGACCATTGAAGTTTGCCATCCAGGATCAGCAACTCATAGCCGCGACTGGCAGCATCGGTCCAGGCTCGTGAGCGATGCCAAACGACGGCTCGTTCTTTGACATCCGGTGTCTTCATCCACAATGCGACCGAGAAAGGTTGCGACCGATCGAAGTTACCAACCTCCGTCGCAACCGCGTCATCACCAGTCAACTGCCAGGCTTTGCCAACCTTCCCATCCACCGATTGATTGGGCGACTTGGGATCGTCTTCGAAATCCAAGGATGCGATCGGCTGAGCCAGGTGATGCTCGGGCAAGGAATCACTCGGGATTGATTTCGAATCCTTCCATTGCTGCGACCAGTGTTCGCGTCGCTTCTGAATCGTCTCACGAAGCTTCTTCTCCGCCACGGCAACATCGCTTTGCAACTGCGTCAACCGACGTGCTTCGTCTTCGGTTGGCAGCGGCAGCGTCGGGGTGGGCACCGATGGCGTGAAGTACGAATACAGACCTGCTTCATCGATGTTGTCAAAGAACGCATTCAGTTGAAAATAGTTTTCCTGACTGATCGGATCGTATTTATGGTTGTGACATCGGCAACATTCATACGTCAGTCCCATCATCGCCGTCGCAACCGTCTGAGCTCGGTCGGCAACGTATTCGATTCGAAATTCTTCCGGCACACTGCCGCCTTCGACCTTCTGTGGGTGCAGTCGGTTGAAGGTGGTCGCCAAGGTCTGAGCCTGAGTCGCGCCCGGCAACAGGTCACCCGCCAATTGCTGGGTGACAAATTCGTCGTAGGGCATGTTCCCGTTGAAAGCCTGGATCACCCAATCTCGCCACGGCCAAACGAAACGATCGCGATCGACTTGATAGCCGTAGGTGTCGCTGTAGCGTGCCACGTCGAGCCAGTCGGTTGCCATGCGCTCGCCGTACTCCGGTCGTGCGAGCAATCGATCGATGACGCGGTTCTTGGCCAGCGGAGATTGGTCCGCCAGGAACGCATCGAGTTCAGAAAGACTTGGCGGCAAACCAATCAAATCGAACGTGACCCGGCGCAACCAAGTTTCGCGATCCGCCTCGCCCTCGGGTTTCAAGCCAGCCTGGGTCAGCGAGCGATTGATGAACCGATCGATCTCACTGGTAGCCAAAGACTCTTCCGCCGCCGATGCAGCCTCGGGCACGTCCACGTCAGCTGGCGAGATGAAAGACCAATGGCTCTGGTAACGAGCCCCTTGTTCGATCCAGCGACGAATGGTTTCCGTTTGCTCGGGCGTGACCTGGCGTTCCGAATCCGGAGGCGGCATCAACATTTCCGGGTCATCGGCAACCATCCGCAACCACACTTCGCTTTCTTCGGCATCGCCTTCGACGATGGCCCAGTCCTTGGCACCTTCTTCGGTGTCCAAGTGCAGACCGGCTTCGCGATTCTCATCGTCCGGTCCGTGACAATGGAAACAATTCTCCGACAAGATCGGACGAATGTCGCGATTGAACTGAATCGTGTCTTCTGCCTGGTCGGCATCATCTGCCGATGCCGACTGGACCCACAGGACCGTTCCGATCAACGGAACAAACAAGGTCCAACCAATGAGCTTTGAAAGAACAACGTCGCAATCGCGTGCGCAGGTGGAGATTGAAATCAATGGATCACGCATCGCAGGCGATGGTTGAGTGGTGGGAAGGCAGGAGAGAGGCACTCCGGTAAGAAACCGAAACGACGAACCACGCGGGTCCGTCAGTGCCACACTCCATCTTAGACGGTCCGCAATCTCCCGTCACATATATAGACTACGCGGTCAGCTCGCTCGGCGACGCGTTCATCATGGGTCACCACCACCAGGGTGGCACCTTCTTCCTGGCGGAGTTCATCCAGCAGATCCATCACTTCATCCCCTCGCTCCGTGTCCAACGCACCCGTGGGTTCATCCGCCAGAATCAACGGGGGGTTGCCCGCGATCGCTCTTGCGATGGCCACTCGCTGACGCTGGCCGATCGAGAGTTTGTCAGCGCGGTGGTTCACTCGGTCACCCAACCCCACTCGCTCGAGCAACCGGATCGCCTCCGCCCTTCGCTGCGACACATTGGGATGCGTGTCAAACATCGTCAGCTGAACGTTTTCCTGCGCCGTCAGATTCGGCAGCAAGCGATACGACTGGAAGATGAAGCCGATCTTGTGGGCTCGGAACTGATCCATACTGGGATACTCCGCCAAGCGTTTTCCTTCAAACCAGACTTCGCCTTGGGTCGGTTCATCCAACGCCCCCAGCATGTTCAGCAACGTCGACTTGCCACCACCGCTCGGTCCCACGATTGCGATGAATTCGGCGGACATGATCGACAAGTTGACATCTACCAATGCGTCCACGTCACCGTCGGCGAAATGCTTGCTCACGCCTCTCAGTTCGAGCAGAGCAGTTGTGTCAGCCGATGGTGTGCCACTTGGATCCGTCAACAGTTTCGTCCCGCTGCGTTGGAGGTGAAGGTTTGGCAGGGTCCGATGGGGGAGCCTGAACCCTGGTTGAGAATCCTATCACGCAAATCCGACGAATGAACTCCCAAGCGACGCCATGGTTTGCGTGGCGGCTGTTTGCCTGTGTTAAATTGGTCCTCGATGCCCCCCTTTCGCAATGTCGCTCAATCAAGAAATGTAGCAGGCACATTCCGTGTGCCGTCCGCTTCCAATCCCGGGATTTTGGTGCAGAAGCGGACGGCAAAAAGGATTGTGCCTGCTACCGACAGAGCGGCACTGCCCTGTCGCCTGATCACTCAGGCAACATTCCTCCCTCCCACTTTGAAGACAACACCATGAAACGATGGATGACGTTCGGCTGGATCGCCGCCCTTTGCCTCACCGCGAGTTTGAAACCTGCGATGAGTTCCGCTGACGAATACTACGAAGTCCGCACCATCGTGGTGGGAGAGAAAGGGGACGCCGCAGCAATCGATCAGTACCTGGAAAAGGCCCTGATTCCCGCGTTGGAACGCCAGGAGATTGGCCCGATTGGCGTCTTTGCTCCCAAAACCAAGCCTGACGAACAAAACGCGACCATTTTCGTGATCATTCCCTACGCCGAACTCGGCCAAATGGAATCTTCCCGCGCGGCGCTGGCGAAGGACTCGGAATACAAAAAAGCGGCCGCAGACTATCTGAGTCGCGACACCAAGACGGCTCCGTACTCACGAATCAGCAGCGAATTGCTGACCGCCATGGATTGCTGGCCCAAAACCGTTGTTCCCGCCGGAACACTTGAAAACGACGAACGAGTCTACGAACTCCGCCTGTACGAAAGCGCCAACGAGCGACTCGGTGACCTCAAGGTTGAAATGTTCAACCAAGGTGAAGTCCCGATCTTTCTTGACAGCGGCGTCCAGCCCATTTTCATCGGCCAAGCCTTGGTGGGTCCGCAAACGCCAAGCCTGACGTACCTGACGGTGTACAAAAATGACGCCGCTCGCGAAAAAGCGTGGGACGCTTTCCGAGCCCACCCGGACTGGAAAGTGCTGAGCAAGAACCCACGTTTCGGTGGCACGGTCAGCCGGATCGATAAATTCGTACTCTCGGCGAAACCTTACTCGCAAATGTGACCCCAGCGAGGCTGTCCCAGTTGGCGGCCTGCCGGTACGATTCGCAGCATGACTCCCATGATGCGACAGTACCACGAGGCGAAAGAGGCGTGCGGCGACGCATTGCTCTTCTTTCGCATGGGCGATTTCTACGAGCTGTTTTTGGACGACGCCAAGGTCGCTGCGGGGATCTTGGGGCTGACCCTGACCAGCCGTGACAAAGACAGCAAGAACCCAACGGCGATGGCGGGGTTCCCCCACCACCAACTGGATCAGTACCTTCAAAAGCTGATCCGAGCGGGCTTTCGAGCCGCCGTCTGCGAGCAAGTCGAGGACCCCAAATCGGCCAAAGGCTTGGTTCGCCGCGAAGTCACGCGGGTTGTCAGTGCTGGCACGCTGACCGACGAAGGCCTGCTCGACCCGAAAGAGCCCAACTACTTGGCGGCCGTCTTTGCACCCAGCCAGAAGGCTCGCGAAAAAGCTCAGAAACAAGCGGCGAAGAACAATGACCCGACTGGCGGCGACGTCGTTGGGATCGCTTGGGCAGAGCTTTCCAGTGGTCGATTCGAAGCCGGCGTTTTCCCCCGTGCCCGCTTGGACGATGAACTCGCCCGAATCGGCCCCGCCGAAGTCATCCACTGCGAAGACGATGCGTCGGTTCATCCGGACCCGACCGCGACGTGGTCCTGGACCGCTCGGCCCTCCTGGAGCTACGCCGCCGCCGACGCTGAAAAGTCGCTCTGCAAACAGCTCTCCGTTGCCAATCTCGAAGGCCTCGGATTTGAAGAGAACGGTGAGGTCGCGATTCGCGCCGCCGGTGCGGTGCTGTGCTACTTGAAGGAAACCCAGCGTGGCTCGCTGGATCACTTTCGCTCCCTGACCTGCCACAACCGCAGTCCGGTTCTGCAGATCGACGCGGCGACCCGGCGCAGTCTCGAAATCACTCGCACCATGCGGACCGGGTCACGCGAAGGAGCGATGCTGGGCGTCATCGATCGCACGGTCACGCCGATGGGATCGCGGTTGCTGGCCGAGCACCTCGCGGCTCCACTGATCGATGTCGATGCAATCGCGTATCGCGCCGATGCGGTCGACGAATTCGTTCGCAACCACAACTTGCGGGGCGACGTCCGAACGATTCTGGGCGACACCTACGACCTGACTCGCTTGCTCGCCCGTGTCGCCACGGGACGCACTGGCCCGCGAGACCTCCGACAGGTCGCGGTCACACTCAGCGGATTGCCGGCACTGAAAGCTCGTTTGACCGAGCGTGACAGCGCCTGCCTGACCCGCTTGGAATCGGAACTGCATCTCTGCCCGGAACTGCGTGAACAACTCGAAGCTGCGCTCAACGATGACTGCCCGTTGTCGGCGGCCGATGGCAACTTCATTCGCGAAGGCTTTGACTCCGAACTTGACACACTTCGTGAATTGGCTCGCGGCGGCAAGCGGTGGATCGCCGAATACCAACAGCGGCAAATGGACGAAACCGGCATCTCGAATTTGAAGGTCGGTTACAACCGCGTCTTTGGCTACTTCCTTGAAGTCAGCAACGCTCAAAAAGACAAAATCCCCGCGGACTTCATTCGCAAGCAAACGCTGAAGAATTGCGAACGGTACATCACGCCGGAACTGAAGGAATACGAAGAGAAGGTGCTGGCCGCAGACGACAAAGCGTCCAGTCGCGAACAAATGCTGTTCACGATGCTTCGCGAAAACACGCACAAGCACCTGGGCATCTTGCAAGAGGTCGCCAGCGCGATCGCGATGATCGATGTGGTCGCGTCGCTCGCCGAAGTCGCCGCCCAGCATCACTGGGTGCGTCCGACATTGACCGACGACAGCGTGCTTCGGATCGAAGGCGGTCGGCACCCGGTGCTGGATGTCACCATGCCTCAAGGCGAATTCGTTCCCAACGATTGCATTCAAAGCCCCGAAACAGGCATGATCCTGTTGATCACCGGCCCCAACATGGCGGGCAAAAGCACGTACATCCGCCAAGTCGCCCTGATCACGTTGCTCGCACAAACGGGCAGCTTCGTGCCCGCAACGTCTGCCGAAATTGGCATCGCCGATCGCATCTTTGCACGAGTCGGTGCCAGCGATGAACTCAGTCGCGGCCAAAGCACGTTCATGGTGGAGATGGTCGAGACCGCTCGCATCCTGAACACAGCAACGTCTCGCAGCTTGGTCATCCTCGACGAAATCGGACGTGGAACCAGCACGTATGATGGCCTGTCATTGGCCTGGGCGATCACCGAACACCTGCACGAACAGATCGGCGCTCGAACCCTCTTCGCAACTCACTACCACGAACTCGCCGCACTGCAGGAAACGCTTCCGCGAGTCGCCAACCTCAGCGTCGCGGTGAAAGAATGGCAAGACGAAGTGGTGTTCTTGCACCGCATCGTGCCGGGAAGTGCGGACAAGAGCTACGGCATCCAAGTCGCTCGATTGGCTGGGATTCCCGTGGAAGTCAACGAGCGTGCCAAAGATGTGCTCGCCCAACTCGAAGCCGATCACCGCGACAGCTTGGATCGCCCGACCATCGCTCCGCCGAGCGGCGGCAAAGGATCCGGTGACACGTATCAGCTGACCCTGTTTGGCTACGCCGATCACCCGTTGATCCAAGAGATTGAATCGGTCGACATTGATTCGATGTCACCCATTCAAGCTTGGCAGTTTTTGCAAGAGGCAAAAGCGAAACTCACCGCGGGTCCGAAAGCGGTGAAGGGGTAAGACCCGTTCCGCTAAGCAGGCAGGCAGGAATGATTGGGTTCCGCAAGTTTCATCCCTAGCGACGAGAGTCGGCAACGAGTTCGGAACGATCTGCCGCCGCTCCGCGGCTTTGGAGTGGGGGCGGGCATCCGAGACGTCGGGTTGGAACCCGACGCTATCAAATGTCACCGCTCCGCGGTTGGTTGACCAACATCTCAAACGAACAGTCGCGGAGCGACGGCATTTGGCCAGCCTTGGGTTTCAACCCAAGGTCCGGCCGTGACCAAAGCGAGCCCCAACGTTTCGATGGAGAACCTCAATTCTTCGTGCTCGCTTCTTTCCACCACCGGATGTGCGGGTCGCTGGATTCGCCATCGCGGAAGAAGTTGCCGATTGCGAATTCGTCGACGCCATCAGCGTCCATGTCGGCGACCTCGAGTGTGAGGTGCCGTTGAAGATCCGTTTCAAGGATCTCTCCCTCAAACACACCCGCCTCGGTTTGTCGCAACAACAACAGTGACGGGGAACCACTTCCTTGCCATGCAACGATGGTGGGCGTGGCCAACAGTGCTCCCGCGATCACATCGAGATCGCCGTCTCCATCGAAGTCGCCTGCTTGAGCTCGCAACACACCGGGCATGCTCGCCAGCCGATGATGCCGGAACTCTGCCCGAGGTGCTTGCCCTGATTTTGCGGGCGAAGACTCCTTCCATTGGCGTTGATCCTCGAACGGATTTTCCAGCCACTGAATTTGATGATGACGTTTGGCTCCTCGATCGAACGAGTCCCCGTTGCTGTACAGCACATCGACATCACCGTCGCGATCCAGGTCGACCAGTTCAATGCCCGTCGATCCATAAGACGGATCGGGAGCCGCATGCATCACGACGTTTCGAAAGTGCCCGGTTCCATCGTTGAAGAACGCTTCGATCACTTCATGCTCTTGGCTGATCAACGCCACAAAGTCCAGGTGCCCATCGCCGTTCAGGTCGATGGTGGGAACGTTGACCGGCCCGGATCGCTCGTCAATGGTTTCCAGCGTGAAAGCCTCCGCGCCAAGCTGAATGTCGACTTCGCCATCCCGACGCAATAAATACAGCCCGCCGGTTTTTCTCCACCCGAACACCGCCACGATGAAGTCGAGGTCCCCGTCGGAATCAAAATCGCCCGGCTGGACCTCGGCGACTCGGCCCAGCCCTTCCGCCAAAACGATCTTCTTCATCGTCCCGACTTCGTTGGCTTCCCCCGGTGCTTCTTGGTGAAGCGCGATGACCTGACCGAGGTCGCTGTCCGCGGCATTGAACTCACCCACATCCGCCACGATCAAATCCAACACCCCGTCGCCATCGAGGTCACAAGGCTCCACATGAACCGGTTGAAACAGGGTCGCCAATCGCTGGGGCGGTCGCTCGGGCTCACTGGGCCAACTTGCAAACAATGCTCCCGTGTTGACGTCGCACGCGACCAGGGCTGGTGAATCCCCCAATCCAGACGAGATCCATTGCAGATGACTGATCCCTGGCGGACGTGACGTTTCCAAATCGACCGGTCGCTGATCCCAACGGGCAGTGCTGGGGCCGAACTCTTGCTTCGCAAACGGCAAGTTCTTCGACTCTGGCGCCTGGATCTGAAAGAACTTCAATGCCTCGGTCCGATCGGGAACCACCAAATCGCTGCGTCCCGAATCCTTGTAGGTCATGTACATCTGGTCGACCAATTGCGGCCATTCATGCTTCGGGGCTCCCGCGGGTGATGGCATGACGTGACACGCCGTGCAAAACACTTCGACCTGGGGGCGCACCCGTTCGACCAACCGATCCCCGATCTTCCGCGCATCAGACGTTGCCGCTGAAGTCGCTGCCTCCACATCGGGATCGACGGGGTCGTTGGGCTGGTCCGTTGACGGCGCGACCGTGCGTTTCCCCGCCTCGGGCGGCGCATCGGACCGAGGCGTGCAGCCGAGTTCGAGTGAAAGCACTCCAAGGGCGATCCCAATGCCAAACAAACGAACGAGTGTCGGAGGCGTGCCACGAAACAAAAAAACAATCCCAAAACGAGTGAAAACAACCCTGCTGAGAGTTCCCCAGCGTGCTCATTCGCAGAACCGGGAAAGGGATCCCAAGACAACGAAATCCTGTTCGCAGTGTAGCCCCGCCGCTGATCGCAAAGCAATTGCTGGGATACAATGGCGTTCATGAACGCACCTTGTTTTCCATTGATGAATTCCCTCCGCCGCCACACTGCCGGGATTTACCAATCCATTGCGATTGGTTTCTTGCTAGGACTCTGCGTGGGTTGCCCCAGCTCCACCCCGTCCATTGACTCTGGCCAGGAATCCACGGTCAAACGCCCGCTGGGTCGCATGCGAGTTTTGGGACGCACCGGCAAATGGGACGAGGCTTGGAACCTGCGTGACGCGGTGCTGGAAAAACACAGCGAGGATCCCGAAGCGATCACGTTTGTGGCTCGAGTCGCGCACCAAACCGGCCGAGCCAACCTGGCCGCCGACTACCTGGCGCAAGCCAGCCGAGTCGAGAACTACGCTTCGCCTAAACGCGTCGACGAGACGCTGATCGCGATGATCTCAGCCGGTCGAACTCACGATGCGATGGCATTCCTAGAACGAGTCGTGACGGCTCATCCGGATCGCCACGACACCCGAAGGATGCTGTTTGACCTCCAGATGGGCACGGAAGAACGCGACGCAGGGCTGCTCAACGGACAAAGCTTGATCCGAGATCGTCAGTTCGACCTGGAACTGCTGATGACGATGACCGACACCGAGATCCGGTCGATGGATGCCAAGCCGCTGGATGAAATGGTGGCCCGCAATCCGGACGACCTTCGTCCCTTGATTGGCGCGGCTCGATCCGCGTTGGACCAAAATCTGTTTGATGAAGCCCGAGAGAGCCTGGACAAGATCGTCCAGCGCCACCCCGATTACGCGACCGCCGCAGCCATGCGTTCGCTCTTGCTGGCCGAACAAGCGGACTGGGAAGAACTGGAATCATCGCTGGCATCAATGCCATCCCAAGTGACCCAGCGACGACACTTTTGGACCGCAATGGGCATGTGGGCCGAAGCCACCGGCAACCTTGAGGCGGCCGCCAAAGCCCACTGGAGAGCCACCCAGACCGACCCCGACATTTCGCGATCCTGGTTGGACCTGCAACGTGTCTTGCAATCCGATCCGCCGTTGGGAGTCGAACCAACCGTCGTCAAAGCCATCGGCGACCGAGCCAAACAACTCAATCGATTCAACCAACTTCGCCGACGCTTCGACCGGTCCGGCCGAATCTCACGATCGGTGATCGCTGAAATGGTGAGCGTCGTGAAAGATCTGGGCCGCCCCTGGGAAGCCGAAGCCTGGATCTCCATCGGCATGCAACTCCCCGAAGATGATTCGGTCGACCTGAAACAATTGCGTCAGGACTTGGTCGCTCAGCTTCGTCGCGACACACCTTGGCAAGAGGTGCAGAACCATCCGGAGCTGAAACTGGATCTTTCGGATTTCACATTCCAACCCTCCCTCGAACGATTCCTACAACGACAAATCAAAGAACAGGAGTCCGAGCCCGATCCATTGCGAAACCGAACTCCTGCCGCCGAGATGCCCCAAGCCGCCAGCGACCAAGTCCAACCGATTGAGTTGGTCAACGAAGCCCAGCAACGAGGCGTTTCATTCTTGGCAGCGACGGGCCAAGACCTCGACCAGCCGGGAATCAGCCTGCATCAGACGCTCGGCTGTGGTGGTGCAACACTGGACTTTGACCTGGACGGCTGGAGCGATCTGGCACTGGTGACCGCCGGTGGCACGCCACCGCACAAGGATTCACCGCCGAATGTTTTGCTTCGCAACGAGAATGGAGTCTTCGTCACGGCACCGGAATCGGCCGGCGTGAACGATCGCGGGTTTGCCCAAGGAATCGCGGTCGGCGATCTCAACGAAGATGGCTGGCCCGATTTGCTGTGCACGAACTACGGACCCAACGTGTTGCTGATCAATCAAGGTGACGGAACCTTCGTCGATGAAACGGCCAAATGGATGGACCAACCTGACGAAACACGTTGGTCGACGGGCGCCGCGTTTGCCGACCTCGATTCCGACGGATTGACCGACATGGTCGTCCTGAATTACTGCGAAGGATTGGATCCTGTCACGTTTGTTTGTGGCGACGGGTCCGACGAACCCGCCCGGTCCTGTTCTCCGATGCGATTCCGTGGAGACCAAGACCAATTCTTTCGGACTCAGCCGCGCGGAGGCATTCAAGACGTCACGCAGGACTGGAACGTCCTTGCCACTGATCCCGGTCGGGGACTTGGCGTCGCCATCGGTCGCTTTGAAGATCGACCGGGCAATCAAGTCTTCATTGCCAACGACATGACCAGCAACTTTTACTGGTCACCCTCGCCAGGTGATACGAACAGCAACTGGTCCGAGTCCGCCTTGCCTCGCGGGCTGGCCGTGGATGGTCGCTCCATCGCGCAGGGTTCGATGGGCATCGCGGTCGACGATTTCAATCAGGACGGAAAGATCGACTTCTACGTCACCAACTTCGACCAGGAATACAACACGCTGCACCTGCAAACCGGCCCTGGCAGCTATCGCGACTCCACCATGGCAGTGAACCTGGGCTCGGACACGCTGCCCTTGGTTGGCTTCGGAACCACCTCGACAGACCTGGACGGCGACGGGCAGAACGAATTGATCGTTGCCAACGGCCACGTCGACATCTTCCAACGCGATGACTTGTCGGAGGACCCCTCTCAGTCGTCCGCTCGCCGCAGTCTCTACGCTCAACCGGCGCAGATCTTTCGCCATGGATCCGATGGCCGATTTGAAACGGCACCCATGTCGGGCGAGTACCTTTCCCAGCCCCATGTCGGGCGCAGTTTGTGGACGATCGATGTCAACCGCGACCTGCGACCTGATCTGATGGTGACCCATCAAACCGAACCGGCTGCGATGCTCGTCAATCACACCGCTTCCCAATCCCCCAAACTGAAGATCCGAGTGGCTGGCACAGAGTCGTCTCGCGATGCGATCGGCACTTGGATCACCGTGACGGCAGGCGACTGGCAACGGAAACACTGGGTCATCGCCGGTGGAAGTTACTTCAGCAACGACGAAGCCGCCTGGACCCTGAGTTGCCCGGATTCTGCCGACGACGTCACGGTTGAAATCCGATGGCCAAACGATCAACCACAAACGTTCCAGGGCATCGCAACGAACTCGGAATGGTTGATGGTCCAGGGCCAGCCCAACGCGATTCAGCTTCCCTGAGCCGCCGAGAAGAGGTTGTGCCGTTTTATTCCACCCTCCCTTTGGGAGGGTCGGACCGCTTCGGGTCGGGGAGGGTTACGCGCTGGTTCCGATGCTCGACCCTCCCCTCGCTTCGCTCGACCACCGACGGACATGCCCGCGTCGCCACTCTCCCTCCCGCCGTGGCCGATGGCCACGGCGGGAGGGAGAGTTTTTCAGGGGGGCTCGTTTACCGGGGGTACCATCTGACATCCCTACCGGGATGAAGAAAGACAGAAGCCGGAAGAAAAGTTGCATCCGCTATCAGAGCACCAACAGCAAACATTTAGCAGTCCAGGAAAAACGTCCCGAAACGACAGACCACCAAGTCCGTCGATCGCCCCCCATCACAACCCGAACGCGTCAGCGAGGTACCCCACGGAATCCCCCCACGACGGCCCCGTCCGGGGCGGCGTACTGTTGGCCGCCATCGGTCTCGGGCTTCCGCCCCGAGCTAACGACGGCGGCCCCATCCGGGGCGATGCTGGGCAACCTCGCCCGCGACTTCGAAACAGCACAAAAAAACCCCGGTGAACTCACCGGGGTCGCTTTGATTTTGAGATCATCCACGACGCGGAAAACGCCAGGAATGAATCGCATTCACTCTTCGGTGACGCGAACGGTCTTCATCTTGTCGCCTTGCTCAATCGCATCGACGATGTCCTGGCCTTCGATGACCTTGCCGAACACGCTGTGTCGGTTGTCGAGGTGAGGCTGGGCTTCATGCGTGATGAAGAACTGCGAACCGTTGGTGTTCGGCCCCGCATTGGCCATCGACAAAACGCCGGGACCATCGTGCTTGAGATCGGGATGAAATTCATCTTCAAACTGGTAACCGGGGCCACCGCGACCGCTGCCTTCGGGGCAGCCGCCTTGGACCATGAAGTTGGGGATCACGCGATGGAAAACCAGCCCGTCGTAATACTTCTTCTCGCAGAGCGTTTCAAAGTTTTCAACGGTCTTGGGAGTTTTGTCGTCAAACAATTCGATGCGAATCGTTCCGCGATCGGTATCAAATGTGGCAACTTTCATCGGTCACTTTCGTCAAGGTAGTAAAAACGGTTCGTTGGTTGATTTTGATTGGGACCCCAGTTCCATTCCGGCAACTCGAGATCACAAATCGAGCGAAGATTCCAATTCACGAAGCTCTCGCTCGGTTTCGTCTTCAAAGGTCGTGTCGTCCGTCTGCGTTTCGTCGAGACGGGGGATGCTGGGCACGCTGGGAACGCTGGCGGACTGATTCGACGGGTCGAGTTCTTTGCGAGTCCCATCGGGCAGGATCAGGACGGCTTTTTCCACCCCGCCATCGGATCCCACTTTGACAGCGGCCTTGGCAGAGCCAGTGGTGCCTTCCAAGTCAAACACGATGAAATCGGGGTTCTGTTCGGCTTCGTTGACCGTTTCGCTGAAGTTCATGGACATCGATTCGATCGAACCGATTTCCTCGGTGACCTCGGGCATGCGATTCAAATCTTCTTTGACGGGTTCGAACACCACCGCCAAACCGCCAACCTTGGACATCGCGTACCAGCTGACTCCACAGCAAACCACCAACGACAGAAAACCAAGCCCCAGGACGATCGCCAGGATCATGGGCCACTTTTTCTTGGCCGGCGGTGGAACGCCAGGCCCACCGACCACTTCGGGAGTCAGCGGATTTTGATAGGCCCGATTCGGGTCAAATGGGTCGTTTGGTGTACTGGACATGATTCCCTTTTCGCCCACGCGATGGTGAAGATTCTTCCCTGACGAGCCCTTGACGAACGCCGTGGCCACGGTGACGGAAAGAGCTGGTCCGCAGCCTTCCCGCTCCCGTCACAATCATCCGTGTCGTGACAGCACGCACATTAAACCCAAATGCCGGTGGATTTGGTACCGCCCCAGAATCTTGGTTTTCGGAGCATTGGTAAATCGATTCAATTCGGGTATTTTAGGGAACTGTTGGCTGCATCTGACGCAAACTGAGTCGTTTGTTTTCAATTGCTGCGGTTGGGTAGAACCGTTTGTCTGACAGTTTCATTCTTTAGTTCTGGCAAAATCGCCAAGAGCGCCCGAAAGTCTTTAGGAGACACGCATCCATGACCAAGTGCAAATTGGAATACATCTGGCTCGACGGCTATCAACCGACCCAGAGCATGCGCAGCAAAACCAAGGTTGTCAGCGACTTCAGCGGCAACGTGGAAGATGCACCTGTCTGGTGCTTTGATGGCTCGTCCACCGAACAAGCCCCCGGCGGTGCCAGCGATTGCTTGCTGAAACCTGTTTACTGCGTTCCCGATCCAGATCGTTTGGGCACCGGATTCTTGGTGATGTGCGAAGTGATGAATGCTGATGGCAGTCCTCACCGTAGCAACGGGCGTGCAACCATCCACGACGACGACAATGACTTCTGGTTCGGCTTCGAACAGGAGTACACGATCTTCGATCCGGAAACCAAAAAGCCAATCGGCTTCCCTTCAGAAGGCTTCCCAGCCCCTCAAGGCCCTTACTACTGCTCCGTCGGTGCTGGCAAAGCAGTCGGTCGCGAAATTGTCGAAGAGCACCTGGAACTGTGCTTGGAAGCTGGCCTGAATGTCGAAGGCATCAACGCCGAAGTCATGATGGGTCAGTGGGAATTCCAAATCTTCGCCAAGGGCGCCGCCCAAGCTGGCGACGAGATCTGGCTCGCCCGCTACTTGCTGGATCGCACCGGTGAAAAATACGGCATGGAAATCAACTACCACTGCAAACCAGTCAAGGGCGACTGGAACGGCAGCGGCATGCACGCCAACTTCAGCAACACGACCCTCCGGACGTGTGGCAGCAAAGAAGTTTACGATGCGATCTGCCAAGCCTTCGAGCCTCGGATCACCGAGCACATCGATGTCTACGGTGCTGACAATGACCAACGTTTGACCGGTTTGCACGAAACGCAATCGATCGACAAGTTCAGCTACGGCATCTCGGACCGCGGTGCATCGATCCGCATTCCAATCGCCACCGTCGAAAATGGCTGGAAGGGCTGGTTGGAAGATCGTCGCCCCGCCTCCAACGCGGACCCATACATGGTTGCCAGTGCGATTATCGCAACGGTCAAGACGGCCAACGTGCCCGCCGGCGTCTGATCGACGTCCCCGGCCCAGGCTGCTGAGCCGATTCAATTGTGAGCGACTGAAATCGCAACGCTCGAATCCACTCGAACTCTCGATGCCGAGTCACCCAGGTGACTCGGCATTTTTCATGCGCCGACATCGGGCGTCATGCCACTCAGCTTTCACTCAGAGCAACACGTCCCGTGCGCGAAACAGTTACAATACAAGCGCCGCGTCCACGTAGTTGACGCTTGTCCTTTTTACGTTTGTTACTGGAGCCCCCATGAACGTCTTGAACCTCCGGCGAGCCCTCGCTGTCCTTTGCTGCCTCACACTGGGCACCGCAGTTGGCTGCCCCTCGCAACCCACCACCGCGTTGGAAGACGCTGACCAGTCGGCGATCGACGCCTACCAGGCTGAACAAGAGAAAGACCTCGCGTCGATGGACGGTACCCTCGAAACCAAACCGTAACCAACGCTGTTTGAAGCCCGAGCGACTGGGATTCCATCCCTGTCGCTCGGGGTCAAGACGAAGGAACGGTTCATCAATCCGTTTTGGCGGAATGGCGTGAGCCACCTGGTCGTTGCTGGAGGACTCGGGTCGTTCCGTTGACACTCTCAAGACCGAAGTTGTTTCCGAATGATTCCTAAAAAAAGCCGGCTTCACTCAAATGAGCGAAGCCGGCTTTCGTTGTTCCTCAGCACCTTGGTTCGAAGGTTGCTTCGTGAGGGTCAAAACTCTTGGTCGATGATCTCACGACCACCCTTGGTTCCCATCGCTCCCCAAACGCCATACGGGCTCTTGGACCCTGGCTTCGCGGTTGCCATCGAGGCGCTTTGCCAAACCATCTCGTGGTTTTGGTTCCCGGCCTCAATCGAGTCCGTTATGAACTTGATCGCTCCATCGCCCATCAAAATATGGGCGCCACCTTGGTGACGGCTCGATGGCGGGAACATTCCCGTTTGCCCCGCGTTGTTGCCACCACAGATCGCTGCATTCGGCGGAGCAATGGTGTGGATTCCGCTGAAATTAGGACGAAAATCGGCCCACTTGTAACCGCGGCCACCATTCACACCTTGGATCGAAGTTGTCGCAAGCCAAAACTGTGGACGTTCTGGGTCAATCTGGTTGTTCTCCACGCAGTAATTGGGGTTCAGCCGAACTTCATTGGGTGGGTTCCCATTGATCGACTGGATCCCACGCGTGTCCCGATCACCAAGATCCGTGAGCATCTCTGCCATCGCAACCGTGTTGGACAATCCATCCAAGACATCTCGGAATTTGGAAGTCGTGTGAGGAACGAACATACCTCGGTCAGCAGCACGCGAACGCTGCGCCCAGCCGCTGTTGTTCACCTTTTCGCCACTGGTCCCATCGTGTGACTTGGTCCCACGGACCGACCACTCCATCGAATCCCCCAGACAGGCGCCGTAGTTCGTGCGTCCTTGGCCAGGCAAACCTTGGCCAGGATCGCTCGGACAACGGAGCGTTGGCATGTTCGTCATCCAGGGGCGATATTGCAAAAACTCGACCGCTGGCCCCATCGCGGGCCAAGGTACGGTCAGCGGTGTATTCAGGTCCAACGCGTTGACCAGGCTAGGGTTGCTGATTTCTTCCCACAGCCCCTGCTGTTCGACGAAAGGAGTCAGGCCTACCAGCATGCTCAAACGCCAAGCGTTGGCATCGCCATAGTTTGTCCACCAATTGGTCGTCACACCAGTGTTTCCAAACGGGGCGGCACCTCCATCTGTCCCACCCGTTCCGACCCCATGAATCGGCAGCTGGTTGTACGCCGAGTGGTAATTGTGAATTGCCAAGCCCAATTGCTTGAAATTATTACTGCAGCTCATTCGACGAGCTGCTTCTCGGGCGGCTTGCACGGCTGGCAGCAGCAGCCCCACCAAAACGCCAATGATGGCAATCACCACCAAAAGCTCTACCAAAGTGAAACCCTTTGGCTGGACACGAAAACGCTTCATAACAAAATCTCCCTAGAACAAAATGAAAAATCACACACTCATCTCGAGCAATGCGATGCGTTCCCATCTTAGGGATCCCGCCGGCAGCGGGTACACAAACATCCTGTAACAAAACCAAATTTTCGAGAGATTCCCCACCAGAGAAATCCATCTAGGCGACTTCTCGCCCCATAAACACCCCCCAGGGAGCTGCCCCTAAACACCCCGGCGAGAGCATGCAAATCGAATTCAGCTCTGCAATCGGCTGCCATTCACGAGGCTCCCATCACCCGACTCAGCGTTTCAGACGGAGCATCCAAGTGTCTTGTGTTTTCACCCCACATCGGGCTTTACCTCGATCAGCAATCGCCGGTACGATTTGGCGTGAAACCCGATGGGCTGCGATGTGAATCACTCGGAATGTGCTTCCAAGCCCACAACTGAACACAGCAAAGGATTGTGCCATGGGTGGCGCTGTGACGTTATTGTTGGTCGCGACGATGGGCATCACCTTCGGATGGACTCCGGATGGTGCCGATGGGGTGAAATACATCATCCAAGTCCCGCCAGACCAACTCGATCAACTCGAGCGTGTGGGTGAAATCACCAGCACGATCTCGCCCGAAGTGCGGGGACGAGTCAGCGAAATCGTGATCCGAGTTGGCACCGGAAGTGTCCCTCGCGAGACACCTGCTCATTGGAACCAAACCAATGCGTCGCATCCCTCCGGGGTTTCGCAGGTGGTCTCGGACGAGAATGCGCTCCGCAGTCTGCCAATCGCCTCGGATGATCGTCGGCCGATTCCGATCCCGATGACATCGAACTCGACGCAACCAAGAATCATCCCTGGCAACGTCAACTCACCCAGCGTCACCCGGTTGATGAAACCTCAATCCGGAGGCATGAATCTTCCCGGTGGCTACGAACCTCCCGCCCCAACCACCGGACCTTCGACCAGCGGTTTCAACATGCCGCCCTCATTGGCGCAAGGCGGCGCTGCATCCACCCCGGGCACAGGCGTCCCCAACACGGGCGCTGCCAACACAGCGTCACTCAACGACACGCTCCGCGCTGAAGCGGAAGCCTTTGCAGAGGCCACTCGGCGGAACCTCGGTCTGGGCATGCCCAGCACAGCGAGCAATGACCCGGCGGCGGCCTCGCGTGCCTCGTCGACGACCGTCGCTCCGCCCCCGTTCACCGGAGGCAACACGGCCTACTCGGGCACCACCAATCCCAACGCTGCGAACCCCTACACGGCGAACCCCGGAACATCCAATCCAGCCACCATGGATCGCTCCGCCCGAAACGGCGGCCCGTCGACCGCACCCACGTCCGCATCGACCGGATCGAGTGCGCCGCCTTGGCCCAATGATGACGATGACTGGTACGCACTGGGCAACCGTCCCGCTTCGCGTCCCTCCACCGCCCCTGCCACCAACCCGACAAATGGCTCCTTGGCCTCGGATCCTGGCGCTGCACCACGCACCGGCGCAGATCCAAGCAACCGAAACAGCCCCAACTCAGCCTTCAACACTGGCAATTTCAACCAAATGCCCGGCGGCCTGGGCGGACAAAATCCCTTCGGCCAAACAGCATCGGACTCCCTCGCCACCCCCTCGTCTCGACGTGACACCACCTACGCGACCTCCTCGCAAGGCGACGCCAACACGATCCAACGCTACGAATACGATCCCAAGCTGACTCCAGCCGAAGCGGACCGTTTGCCGCCCAATGGCTGGTCATTCAACACCGCGGGCATTCCCGTTGACCGAGAAGGCTACTTGCTGAATGCCTACGGCGAGCGAGTTGATCAAAATGGCCGGCCTCTTTCGAACTCGGCCTACGCCAACGAGAGCAACCGTTCCAACCCAAGCCTGGCCAGCAATCCCACCCCCAACCGTTCCCAGTCCTCGGGCATGCAGTCCAACGGCGCGCCGACCAACGGGAACCCGGGTTACGGCGGCAACGCGACCTACGCCAGCCAACAGGGCAGCAATCCAGGTCAGACCAACCAAGGCCAAGCCAATCCAGGCACCCATTTCCCCAACTACGCGGCCCCCAACACCGGGAACTCAAACACGGTTCCTCCTAACACTGGGAACCCAAACACCGGACCGCTCTTCGCCAACGGCCAACAACCCGCCGCCCCCATGCCCAACGCCGGGCAACCCCAGTCCCAGTACCCGTACGGTCAGAATTACACACCGCCCCAGATTCCCTACGCACCGACGAATTCCAATCCTGCCAACCCCAACATCAATCCGGCGACGGGTTATCCCTACCAATACGTCAATTTCACGCCCAACGCCAACAACCCTGGCGGAGTCGCCAGCAACACCTCTGCCTCGGGCGGCACGCAACCAGGAACTTCCAATGCAGGGCCTCCGCCCGGCAGAGGGGAAGGTTCCTTGGACGACAAAGACGCCCTCGGCAGCGCCATCAGCCAAGACCCACGTGCGGACCGAGAAAAGGTGGCCACCCAAACGCTCTTCAACGCGCTGCTGCTGGTCTCTTTCGTCGCCAACCTCTACCTGATGTACTGGCTGAATGTCCTGCGTTTGAAGTACCAGGAAATGGTGGCAGCGAAACGGGCCGCCGCGAGCGCCAACTCAGCCGCGGTCGCCTGAATTCCCGCCCTCCCTCGAGGTCGTGCTGTTTTCAAACGCTGTGCCAGTAACGCCTTGAGAACCCCGCCCGTTGCAAACGGGCTTGTTGATCGAGGACGTTTCGCAGATTGAGCGATCAGCCGATGGGCGTTCGCCTGGACTGCGACATGTTTGGTGTTGTGGAACGTATTCGTTTGCGCAAGTTTTCATCCCGGTAGGGATGACAGAGAGTAGCCGTCGGTAAGCGATAGCGCCACCGACGGACCTGTAGCCCGCGTCGCCACTCTCCCTCCCGCCGTGGCCGATGGCCACGGCGGGAGGGAGAGTTTTTTCGGGGGCTCGTTTGCCGGGGGTATGCTGCTCCGCAGCGCCCCCCCGGCTACGATGATGATGGCCGTTGGCCAACAAAACCGACTGCAAAAACGGCGTGCGCGAGGGGAGGCCGGTCATTGGAGAAGGTGAAAATGACAACGAAAGCGGCAGAACTTGGTTGGGGGTAGGGGAAATGTCCTTCAACGCATAAAACTATGCGTTGTTTTGACATTCCCATCTCATTCGTTCGGTTATCACGTGTCCGCGAATTCGACCGCTGCTTTTCGGGCCCCTGCCGCGAGCCCCCATTTCCCGACTCTCGAAGAACAAGTTCTGGCGTTTTGGGACCAGCACTCGATTTACGAGCAATCACTGGCTCGCCGCGCCAACGCACCCACCTTCGTTTTCTACGAAGGCCCCCCAACGGCCAACGGGATGCCTCACCCGGGTCACTGCCTGACACGCGCGATCAAAGACGTCTTCCCTCGCTACAAAACGATGCGGGGCTATCGCTGCGAACGCAAAGCCGGCTGGGACACGCACGGGTTGCCGGTTGAAGTCGAAGTCGGCAAAGAACTCGGCATCCACAGCAAAGAAGAGATCGAAGCCTACGGCGTTGAACCCTTCATCCAGAAATGCCAATCCAGCGTGTGGCGTTACATGCAGGAATGGCAAACGCTGACCCGCCGACTCGGGTTTTGGGTCAACCTGGAAGAAGCCTATGTGACGTACCACCAATCCTACGTGGAGAGCGTCTGGTGGTCGCTGAAAAATCTGTTCGACCGCGGACTGCTCTACCAAGGCCACAAGATCGTGTGGTGGTGGGCTCAAGGCGGCACGGCACTTTCCGCTGGCGAAGTCGGGCAGGGCTACCGCGAGGTCGCTGACCCAAGCGTCTACGTGTTGTTCCCGTTGGCTGACCAACCAGAACGATCCTTGGTGGTCTGGACCACGACCCCCTGGACGTTGCCCAGCAACATGTACGCGGCGGTGAAGCCCGAACTGGAATACGCCGTTGTCAAAGATTCCGAAACCGGTCAAGAACTGGTCCTGGCCGCCGCACTGGTGGAGTCACTCGCAGGCAAACTCAAACGCGAATTGACAGTCATCGAAACGGTCACGGGCGAGTCGCTGGTCGGCAAGCGCTACCAACCTCCGTTTGACGATTACCACTCGCGACTGGGCGATCCAAGCGGCGAATTGATCACCGGTGAAAAGGAGTCGCTGTACTGGCGCGTCGTGGCGGCTGATTTTGTGACCACGGATTCGGGCAGCGGTCTGGTTCACTTGGCACCTGCATTCGGTGAAATCGATCACGAAGTTTTGGTCACCGAGCGAACTCGATTCGTCGAGGGCCAGCGCCCCGAACTCTTGTGTGCAGTCGGCCCCGACGGAAAATTCACCGATGAGTTTGCATCGATGAAGGGCGTCTGGGTCAAGGAAGCCGACAAGACTCTGACGCGAACGTTGCGTGAGTCCGGTCGCCTGTTGCACCTGGAACAGTACCTGCACGATTATCCGTTCTGCTGGCGAGCCGACGATGACCCGTTGATCCAGTACCCTCGAGAAAGCTGGTTCATCCGAACGACCAAGTTCCGCGACTTGATGTTGAAGAACAACAGCAAGATCGGCTGGCAACCCGAACACATTCGCGATGGACGCTTTGGGAACTTCCTAGACAGCAACGTTGACTGGGCGTTGTCGCGGGAACGCTACTGGGGCACGCCGCTTCCGATTTGGGTTTGCCAATCCACCGGTCGCATGGAAGCCATCGAGTGCTACGAAGAATTGCTCGCCAAACCCGGCGTGGATGGAACGCAGGTTTGGGACAATGCCAAAGCGGCCAACCCTGAACTGCCCGACGATCTTCGCGTTCACAAACCCTACATTGATTCGGTCACCTACGATTCGCCGTTCGAATCGGGCGCCCGAATGCAGCGGGTCAGCGAAGTCATCGACTGCTGGTACGACAGCGGTGCGATGCCGTTTGCCCAATGGGGATGGCCGCATCAAAACGACGCTCAATTCCAAGAGCAATTCCCGGCGGACTTCATCAGCGAAGCCATCGACCAAACCCGCGGTTGGTTCTACAGCCAACTGGCGATCAGCACGATGTTGTTTGGCGAAGGGGCCTCGATCCGGGAAGCTGGAACTCAGGCCAGCGAATCCACACCGTCTCGCGACAGTGAATCGGACTACCCGCATCCGTTCCGCAACTGCATCGTGCTGGGATTGATGCTGTCTCAGTGGTACGAAGCGGCTGGCAAAGATGGCCAACCCAAAACGGTGTTGCTGTCCGAAGCGGAAGTCGAACAAGCCGAGGGCAAGTTCACCAAGAAGACCGGCAAGATGTCCAAGAGTCTTCGGAACTATCGCAGTCCCTCGGAGATCTTCGACAAGTACGGTGCCGATGCGATGCGTTGGTATTTCTTCGCCAATCAAGCACCGTGGAATTCGATCATCTACTCCGATCAAGCGATCCGCGATTCGATCCCCGAGTTCCTGCTGCGACTCTGGAACACATACAGCTTCTTCTCGATCTACGCTGAGATCGATGGGTTCAATCCCACGTCGGCCACCAACGCGGACGATCAGCTGACGCCCCAGTCATTGGCTTCGGCACCCACCTATCGCCCCATCAACGAACGAAGTGAGATCGATCGTTGGATCCATTCTGAATTGCATCGCACCTTGGCGACCGTCATCGACCGCATGGATGCGTTTGACAACTACAACGCGTGCCAAGCGATCACGAACTTGCTGGATGGTCTGAGCAACTGGTACGTCCGCCGCAGCCGCGATCGGTTCTGGGCCTCCGATGCCGATTCCCCCGACAAACACGATGCGTACTGGACGTTGTACGAAGTGATGCTGGAACTGACCAAGGTCATCGCTCCCTTCGTTCCGTTCCTGGCCGACACGTTGTGGAAAGAATTGACCGCGCCGTTTGGCGACAAGGTGCTGCCGAGTGTTCACCTGTGTGACTTTCCCCAACCGGATGCCTCCCGCGTCGATCAAAAGCTTTCCGACTCCATGCGATTGCTGCGAGAGATCGCATCGATGGGACGCTCGGCTCGTGCCGACGCCAAGCTGAAGGTCCGCCTGCCGCTGTCCAAGGTCGAAGTGATCCTGACGGACAATTCGTCGATCGATTGGTTGCAAAGCCACGATGCGTTGGTGCGAGAAGAACTGAACGTGAAAGCGGTCGACTACACGACCGATGGCGGCGAGTACGTCCAGTACACCATCGTCCCCAACTTCAAACGGCTGGGCCCCAAAGTGGGCAAGAACATCCCGCTGGTCAAAAAGATGCTGGGCGAAGCGGACGGCAACCAATTGCTGACTCAGCTGCAAACGGCCGGCTACGTGGAAGTTGAACTTCCATCGGGTCCCTTGAAGTTGGACGGGGAAGACATTGAGATTCGCTTGCAAGCCCGGGAAGGTTGGGCAGCTGCTCAAGGTTCAGGCTGCGTCGTCGTGCTCAACACCGAAGTCACTCCCGAACTTCGTCGTGAAGGATTGGCCAAGGACTTGATCCGCGGGATCCAAAGCCAACGCAAAGAACTCGATTGCCAATACACCGATCGAATCCGTGTGGCCGTGGAAACGTCGGATGCGGAACTGCAGGCCGCGATTGAAACCCACCGTGAAATGATTTGCAGCGAAACCTTGGCCAATGAACTGATCGCTGGCACATTGAAGAACGCTCAGCAAGTCAGCATGGAGGGCGGCGAATTGTTTGTCGCCAAGGTGAGTGACGCGTGAGCGATGCAAGCCCCCTCAAAGTAGCCGTCTTCCTCAGCGGAGGCGGTCGCACGCTGGCCAATTTGATTCGCCATCGCGATGACCATGGTCTGCCCATCGAATTTCGGCTGGTGATCGCCAGTCGAGAGGGTTTGGGCGGAATCAAAATCGCGGAGGAGGCTGGCATCGAAACACGCGTCGTTCGGAAAGGCGACTTCGATACCGACGAAGCCTACTGCGAAGCCATGTTTGGTCCTTGCCGAAACGCCGGGGCGACGCACGTGGTCATGGCGGGTTTCTTGAAACACGTTTTGATCCCCAGTGACTTCGAACAACGCGTGATCAACATTCATCCGTCCTTGCTGCCTGCCTTCGGAGGCAAGGGGATGTACGGCCACAACGTGCATGCCGCGGCGATCAAGCGAGGCGTGAAGATCAGTGGTTGCACGGTTCACTACGTTGACAACCTTTATGACAACGGGCCGATCATCCATCAGAAGGCCTGCCCGATCCTTCCCACCGACACGCCCGACGACCTCGCCTCGCGGGTGTTCCAACTCGAATGCGAAACGCTGCCCGAAGCCATCCGCATGATGGCCGCCTCGCAAGAACCCGCCGCATCGTGAAACGGTTGTAGCATGGGCACTCTTGCCCCTCAGAGTCGGCCAAGACCACCCCATCACAACCCGAAGCGTGAGCGAGGGACGCCCCCCAACTCCCACGACGGCCCCATCCGGGGCGACCGTTTGTTTTCCGGCATCGGTCTCTCGGGGCTTCCGCCCCGAGCTAAGCATGACGGCCCCATCCGGGGCGACACCCAGACGCCCGCCACCATATATTTTTCGAACGTCCCAAGGGAGGGTGATAATAAACGCTTGGCAACACGGTACTTCAAAACTGCACGACCTCCTCAACGGGCGAGGTTCGCAAGAGGTTTCGAGAAGGGCATTCAGAAGCCGCGTGACCACGACGATCAGGTGGAACGGGGGAGTTTGCGCGGACCATTTGTTGTGGTCCACCAGCCACCGATCGTCAAGCAACGCGTCAGTGAACTACAGCGTGTAGTACTCTTCCCAGCCTTTTCGGGGAGCGTGCCCCTTGAGAAGCTGGTTGGCTTGATCGTTGTTCGTGATCTCTCGCGTTTCCGCGTCAAACTTGAGAGTTCCACCAAGTCGCTGAGCGATGCAGCCAATCATGAAGACCTGCGTCAACGGACCCGAGACTGCAAACTTCGAATTGCATTCTTCTTTGCCCATCGCGGCGAGCAAGAAGTTCTTCATGTGGTTTTGGTTGGTTTCGCCTGCAGGAATCTTGGGCGTCTCGATCGCATCCTCTGAATCCGAAAGAATGCTGAGTTTCCCACTGTGCGTGCCACCGATGAATGTCAAATCATCGCTGTAGATCACCTTTCCGCAAGCGGGAACCGATTTGCCTTCGCCCAGTGCCTTCGGGCGAGGAGGCGTGTTCTTGACTCCGTCGTACCAGTTGATTGACATGGCCGGCATGCCTGGTCCACGTTCTGCGAATTCAAATGCGATCGTGGTTGCCATGGGGAAGATGTAGTCATTCTGCCCTTCCAATTTGTCGGCGCGGACTTCGTAGGGCAGTCCCAATTCGAGGAAGCGGTGAATGCTGTCCAAGGTGTGCGGTCCCCAATCGCCGAACGCACCATCGCCATAGTCGTACCAACCTCGCCAATTGCCTCCATCGAGCCGCTTGCTGTAGTCACGCATCGGTGCGGTCGCGGACCACACGTCCCAGTTCATTCCAGCCGGCATCGGCTCCGCGGCTGGGTACCCGGTCACGTCTCCCCATGGATGCCAACGACGTCCTTTGTTCATACAAGCGTCGACGCGGCGGACATTTTGGATGATTCCGTCCTCAACCCAGGTTTTGAACTGCATGCGTTGAGAAGACGAGTGCCCCTGATTCCCCATTTGGCAGATGCCGTTGTGCTTTTTTTCTGCTGCGATCAGCAGCTCACACTCCTCGAACGTGTGCGCAAGTGGTTTCTCGACGTAGGTGGCGACACCCTCTGAAATCGCACGCATGGCAATGGGAAAGTGCGTGTGGTCGGGCGTTCCCACCGTGCAAGCGTCGATCTTGCCGCCCATGTCGTCAAACATCTTGCGAAAGTCATCGTAAACCTTCGCATCAGGGTGTTGCTGTTTGAAGCGAGCGGTGCGGGACGGATCGACGTCACAAAGGGCAACGACATTGACCATGCCGGATTTGATCGCGTCGTTGCCAATGGCGGCTCCGCGATTTGTGCAACCGATGATCGCCAGGTTCAGCTTGTCGCTCGACTCGGCCGCTGTCGCGGATTGAATGCCGACGGTTCCGATGCCAATGGTCGCGGTCGTGGCCGTTTTCAGAAAAGAGCGACGGTTGGCGGTAGTCATCTTGTTGGTCACGGCGAGGAATTCCAGTTTGGCGGGCACAGGGTGTCAATTGGTTCGGGTTTCGGCCCCTCATCATACCCGATCCAAGCGAACCATTTGACTTTGAAACGACCTTTCAAGGCTGGGGTCGGACGCGCCTACGCGAAGCTTTTTGACAACGGCAGACGTCCCGAACGTCGACGCTGATTTTGGCGGAGGACACCCCAAGATCAGTAGGAACGTGAAAACAGCTTGCGAATCCTCCCAGTTGCGATTCAACCGTTGTTTGTCTTGCACCTTGATTCTCCGTCGAAGAGAATTTGTTTGAGCCCAAGTCAAATCGGGTGCTTGCCGAGCGAAGCAGTTGAAACGGACGTTCCGCTGGCATTGTGAATATTCAAGGAGAGTACCGACCATGTCATTCATCCGAAGTCTCCGAAACTCGCTGGCAATCTTGTGCTTGATGGCGGGAACTTGTGCGGCCCAACAACCCGGCTCGCGGTTCTTCACTGACCAAACCGGCAAGTTTCGAATTCGAGCCGTGGTGATGGATCTTGATGAAACCGAGGTGAAGCTCCAGAAGGCAGATGGCGTCGAAGTGGTGGTGCCATTGGCCCGACTTTCAGATCGGGACCAAACGTTCCTTCGCGACATGTTGCAGAGATACAAGGCGATGGTGGGGGACTTTCCCATCGGCACCAAGGTCGAGATCAAATCGACAGGGGGTTGGTACCCAGGCGAAGTGCTGCAGGTTCAGCCTGGCAAATACTTCATTGCGTTTGACGACTATTCGGATAGCTGGAACAAGTGGGTGACGGCGGAGGAGTTGCGATTGATTGCCGAGGCGGATCCTCCGGCTGCCGTTGCAAATGAAAATCCAGCTAGCAACTCCACCAAGCCCGAAATGGAACCGGTCGTAAATCTCCCCGAGGAGCAGAAGACCAACCTGGACAGTGCAACGATCTCGCCTCGACTGACGCTCGAACTTCCACCGACAACTCCACCGGTCTACAGTCACGAGTCGATCCAACGCCGCCGTTTTGTCGGTCACCTATCGGACAATGGATGGTCAGCTCCGATTCCAACGGAAGCGGGACCAACGCTTGAAAACTGGACCTTTCAGCTTGACCCATCTCACAACGACAAATCGTGGAATGCG
This sequence comes from Rhodopirellula islandica, assembly GCF_001027925.1. Lineage (NCBI taxonomy): Bacteria > Pseudomonadati > Planctomycetota > Planctomycetia > Pirellulales > Pirellulaceae > Rhodopirellula > Rhodopirellula islandica. The sequence goes on from NZ_LECT01000028.1 coordinate 169,297, forward strand.
TTCATTCCATCGGTCTACCGCGAGCGTGCCTTGTTGGTCCGGGATGATCAACTGGTCGCACTCAATTTGACTAACGGGAAGATTGAGTGGCAAACCGATGAACTGCCTCGCACGACGATGAATCCCTAGGCGTTGTCAGACGACGGGCGACGTCTGATCGTTTCCCTCAGCGATGAGGAATCACGACCAACCGGACTTTGCGTTTATTTGATCGAAGACAATTCGGCCACAATTGAATGGGTGTGGCGTCCTGTTCCAGAGTCGCACCAAGTGAGCCAAGTTCAATCTGCGTTCTGGCTCAAGAACGATCGTGTGGCTGTGCTCGATGAAAAACGCTTTGCGGTTTGGATGCCGGAGACGAAGTCACAACATGCCATCATCACGGCCAACAGCAAGACACCCATTGAGTTCTCGCCTGCCAGCGAGATGGCTGCCTTCTTTGTGTTTGGTCATATCACCATCTACAAAACGGATGGCATTCGAGTCTTGGCGAACACAGAACCGCTGAGATCTAGCGTGAAGAAGGTCAGTTTTGCTCCCAGTGGAACGAAGCTCCTCGTCAGCGGCGCTGGTTCTCCCACCATCGTTTCAATGAACAACGGAAAGCCCCGAACTTTGGAGGCGGAAGGACTATCGGATTCCATTGTTGAATGGATCGACGATCGCTACGCGCTCGTCGATGGAGCATCCATCTTCGATTCCAAGTCCAATCGAATCGTTTGGAAGTTCAATCTCACCTCCTATCGACAATCGGTCGGTTCCGTCAGCACACTGGCCGGGAAGTTGCTGATTCACAACGAACGCGACTCGAAGATTCTTGTTCGGGACCTGTTCGATGTCGTCTCTCCCGATCAGCTCGAGCCACCGGCTCCCAAAGTCACTTCCGTCCGCCCTGGAGCAAAGGTTGCGATTCGTGTTTTTGGATCCATGGCGGAGCAGTATCGGCAACCGATCCGAACTCAGTTGGAAGCCATGGCGAGGAAGAATGGCTGGATTGTTGACCAGGACGGCCCGTTCGTCCTCCGAGCCGACGTGAACCAAGTGACTGAATCCGTCAGCTTTGAAACTTCCAACATCATCGGATTTGGCAAGAAGAACGAGACGATTCCGGTGACTTATGGAACCTATCGTGTCGCGATGTACGCTGGCGATGATGCGTTAATGATTCGGGGCTTCAATTCGTTGGTAACCACGATGGGGGTGATTCCGCGAAGCAAGACCCTTCAGCAGTGGGTCAATGATCGCAGCGAGTTTGACATCGCCAAGATCAAAACGGTCACGTTCCCAGAAACCATCGAACCCAAACCAGAGAAGGAAACGATCGGATCGACGGATCTCTGGGAGATTCCTTGACTCCAGATTCAGTGGTTTGCTGCGCCGCTTGCTCTCGAAACCGGGCTGTCGTTCACCACATCAGGTGCGGGGATTTGTCACGTGAATCGATGGGGTTTCCCAATGGAGTGACCTTGCCCCTATCATGTGTTGCCGGCCAGCGAACGGCCGGGAACATTGAAAAGGTTGGCTTTTAGGGAAGATTGAGTTGTTGGAATTGACGCATCGTGCGATGGCATGTGACTTTGTGGTGCTGGTGCCGGATGAGAATCAACGGGTCGGCAATCGCTCGGTCGCCGATGTTGTGTTGCGGCACCTGGAGGCAATTGAAGAGATCGAGCGAGCTCTCACGGTTTATCGGGACGACAGCGAAATCGCTCGCATCAACGCGTTGGCGTTTGAGCAAGTCGTTCACGTGAAGCCACCCACCTTTGACTTGCTGGTCAAAGCGAATGCGTTGGCGGAGAAGACGCAGGGTGCATTCGACATCACTGCCGGGCCATTGGTCGAGACGTGGGGATTCACTAAACGGGAAGGCCGCAAGCCGAAACCAGACGAAATTGAGCTCGCCAGGTCTCGTGTGGGTTGGGAACATCTGATGCTGGACACGACTAACCGAACCGTTCGCTTTGGTGTCGAAGGCATGGCGTTGAATCTGGGGGCAATCGGCAAGGGCCACGCGATTGATGTTTTGGCCGCAGCGATGCGGGCAGACGGCATGCGTGACTTCCTCATCCATGCGGGGCACAGCAGCGTTCTGGCGGCTGGGAATCAGCAACCGTTGGAACCATCGAGCTCCGAGGACATCGTCCGCGCCAAAACGGAACTCAATGAAGTCTCCGAACGGAACAAGGATGCAGCCACCCAAGAAGAAGCCCCGACGGGTTGGCTGGTCGGCGTGTCACACCCCACTCGTCCGGGACGTCGATTGGGCGGGCTTTGGCTGCGTGACGAAGCGTTGTCGACCAGCGGCAGTGGCAAGCAATTTTTTCACCACCAGGGCAAACGATACGGCCACGTCATTGATCCACGAACGGGATACCCCGCTGGCCAGTGGTTGTCGTTGACCTTGACGACGACTCATGCGGTGGATGCGGACGCCTTGTCGACCGCTTTGTTTGTGATGGGAAACGAGGACGCGAAAGCGTATGCTGCTGAACACGGCATTGGATTGATTTTGGTCCGTGCTGGAAAACGCCAGGAAGAGGTCTCGATCGACAAAACGGGGCCCTTGATCTGGCACGACAATTGACCATCGTTGGAACATCCCTTGGCGGCCCGTTGGCGGATGGCCCATTCACCGGGCCCAGGTCTCGAAGCCACAACTTTTTCCAGCCGTTTCGGTGAATCGGTCGGCGATCGTTTGGTCCTTTGATTCCATTGCGTTCTGGCTGACACACCTCACCTCTGCATCGTCCTCGCTGACACCCTTCCATGTCCGATTCATCCACCAGCACCACACCAACAACCGCTCCTCCAACGGAATCGAATCCGGCGGTTCATGATCCACCGCGATCCATCGCGCCGACGCCTCAGTTGTCCAGACGCGGCCTGTTCCTCGCTTTGGCGACGGTCTGTTTTGTCCCGCTGTTCGGGCTGAGTCTGTACGCAGTGATCTTCGGCAAAGCCAGCGAACATGGTCTTCCGGTCGAGATTCTGATCGACCGCCGGCCGCTGATGACCGTGCAAGGCAACTCGCAGTTGTTGGACGATGTCTTGGTGGTGACCAACCAAGCGGACTTTGAGATCCCCAATGTCACGATGAATTTGAACGGCCAGTACTTTCTGTACCAGGACAAGCCGCTGGGCGTGGGCGAAACTCTGGTTCTCCGCCAAGCCGCCTTTGCCACCAAAAGCAGCCAATTCTGGGTTCCTGGACGCTATCCAATCACAGAAATCACGGTAACTGGGAAGTTGCCCACTGGTGCGCGGGGCGTGAAAGAGGTGCAATTCTGACTCTCACGTTTCAAACACAATTTTCTTACACAGGGAACTCTGGGTGAGCTCGGTTTTGGATCCCAAATGGACGCGCAGCGACGCGTCCCAAACGTACGACATCGATCGCTGGGGCGGAGGTTATTTTTCAATTTCCGAATCGGGCACGGTGTTGGTTTCACCCGACCGGGATTCGTCCCAGAGCATTGACTTGAAGGAGCTGGTCGATCGCTTGGGACAACGCAATTTGGACCTGCCGATTCTGTTGCGATTCAACGGGATTTTGCGTGACCGGCTGCGCCAATTGGACGAGTGTTTCAAGAATTCGATCCGAGACCACAAGTATCAAAACCGCTACCGCTGCGTGTTCCCGATCAAGGTCAACCAGCAGCGCGAAGTCGTCCAACAGATCGTCAGCGAGGGCGCCCGACTGGGGTTCGGCATTGAAGCGGGCAGCAAACCCGAGTTGGTCGCCGCGGTGGCAATGGGCGACGCCAGCGTTCCTGTCGTCTGCAATGGTTTCAAAGACGAAGAGTTCATTCGATTGGCTCTGTTGGCGCAGCGTCTTGGCCGGGTTGTGTTGCCCGTCGTTGAAAAGGTCAGCGAACTGGATCTGATCTTGGATGTGGCCAAGGACATTGGCGTGCGTCCAACGATCGGCATGCGTGTGAAGTTGGCGACTCGAGGCAGCGGTCGTTGGCAGGCCAGCGGAGGTTACCGCAGCAAATTCGGGCTGACGGTGGCTGAATTGCTCGATCAGCTGGATCGCTTGATCGCGATGGACATGGGCGACTGCCTGCAGTTGCTGCACTTCCATGTCGGCAGCCAAATCGGAAACATTCGGCAACTGAAATCGGCCATTTTGGAAGCGGCTCGAATCTACGTGGACTTGGTGCGTCGCGGCGCAGGCATGCGTTACCTGGACGTCGGTGGCGGCCTGGGCGTCGACTACGACGGTTCACGCAGTGACAGCGAATCCAGCATGAACTACACGATGCAGGAATACGCCAATGACGTCGTCTATCACACGCAAACGGTTTGCGACGAAGCCGGTGTGCCGCACCCCGAACTGATCTCAGAATCGGGTCGGGCCGTCGCCGCTCACCACAGCGTGTTGGTGATGGAGACGCTGGGCGTGACCTCGCAAGGCGTCGCGAATTTGCCCTCGTGGGCGAAAGTCGAAGGCGAGCCAGTCTCACCAGATCACGGGGGCAGTGAGATGGACTCCGTCGGAGCCATTGAGACTTCCGAGATGGAAGGACCACCTCAGTCTTACGAACAACCGGTGCATGATCTGTGGGTTGGTTATGTGAACATGACGCAAGCCAGCATGATGGAGACGTTTCACGACGCGCAGGTATCACTGGATCTTTGCATGAACCTGTTCAGTGGTGGTTACTTGCCATTGGAACAACGTGTGGCCGCGGAAAACCTGTACTTCGCGATCTGCCACCGGGTGCGAGAGCTGGCCGAATCAATGAAGGAACGTCCCGACGATTTGAAGCATCTCGACCGAATGTTGTCGGACATCTACTTCGCGAATTTCTCTCTGTTTCAGTCGATGCCGGATTCCTGGGCAATCGATCAACTGTTTCCGATCATGCCAATCCACCGGTTGCTGGAAAAGCCAACCCGCCACGCGGTGCTGGGGGACATCACCTGCGACAGCGACGGCAAGGTTGACGCGTTCGTTGGCGGCGGTGGGCGGCAGCGAACATTGATGTTGCATCCGCTGAAATCCGGCGAACCCTATCAGTTGGCGGTGTTCATGGTGGGTGCCTATCAAGAGATTCTGGGAGACCTGCACAACTTGTTTGGCGACACCCATGCGGTCCACGTGGACATCGAGGACGGTGTGACCAAGGTCCGCTCGATCGTCAAAGGCGACACGGTCTCGGAGGTCTTGGGCTACGTCCAGTACGAGGACCGTGAGCTGATCGAGAACCTGCAAGATTCGGTAGAAACCGCGATTGGCAAAGGGAGCATCGATCATCAGCAAGCTGGCGAGACCGTCGCCGCCTACGAACGCGCACTCAGCGGATACACGTATCTGTCGACACGAACAAAATGATTCGTGGATCTGCTGTGGTTCCGTGGCAGACTTTTTGCACGGTTCGATTTGAGTCGTTTCCTTCTCTTCGGTTCTATGACTGCCCTTTATGTCGTCGCCCACACCTGACTTTGACGTTTCGAACTTCGAACGCGAACTGATTCTCCGAAACATGCGGCTGGAGGACTACGATTCGATGGTCGAGATGCAGCTCGCTTGTTTCCCTGACATGCAACCGTGGACACGAGAGCAAGTCGAAAGCCAGCTGGCGCACTTTCCAGAAGGCCAGATTGTGATCGAATGCGACGGGAAGTTGGTCGCCAGTAGCAGCAGTTTGTTGCTGCACTACGACGACGACTTGGAATGGCACGACTACAAGAAGATCGCCGACAGTGGCTTCATTCGAAACCACCAACCCACCGGCGACACGCTGTATGGCATCGAAATCATGGTGCATTCCGATCTTCGAGGGATGCGTTTGTCGAGGCGTTTGTACGACGCCCGCAAGGAACTCTGTCGTTCACGAAACATCGAACAGATGATCGTTGGTGGACGCATTCCGGGCTACCACTTGCACGCCGATGAGATGAAGGCGAGTGAGTACATTGACCGAGTGATCGACAAAACGTTCTTCGATCCAGTTCTCACGGCGCAAATCGCAAACGGGTTCTCACTACAAGGCTTGATCCCGAACTACTTGCCAACGGACATGCAGAGCTGCGGTTACGCGACATTCTTAGAATGGCGGAACCTTGATTATGTCTCGGCGGCGAAGCGACGTTTTCGCCGCACTGTCCGTCCGGTGCGAATCGGTGCGGTGCAGTATCAGATGCGGGCAGTGAAAGACTTCGAAGAGTTCGCTCAGCAAGCACGCTATTTTGTCGACGTGGCGGGGGATTACAAATGTGATTTCTTGTTGTTCCCTGAGTTGTTCACCACGCAATTGCTTTCGTTCCTGCCCAATGAGCGACCGGGACAAGCCGCCCGGACATTGGCGGAGTTCACGCCGCAGTACCTGGAATTGTTCAGCCACTTGGCGGTCAAGTTTGACACCAACATCATTGGCGGTTCCCACTTTGTGATCGAAGACGAACGACTCTACAACGTCGCGTTTTTGTTTCACCGAGACGGGGGAATCGACAAGCAGTACAAGCTGCACATCACACCCAGCGAAAGAAAGTGGTGGGGCGTCGTTGGCGGTCCAGGCATCGAAGTGCTACAAACCGATTGTGGACCGATCTGCATTCAGGTGTGCTATGACATTGAGTTTCCCGAGCTATCACGAATTGCGGTTCAGAAGGGCGCCCAACTGATTTTCGTTCCGTTCAACACGGACAACCAACATGGTTACTTGCGTGTGCGGACTTGCGCTGCCGCACGCTGTGTCGAAAACCATGTTTTTGTCGCGATCGCGGGCTGCACTGGGAACCTGCCGTTTTGCGAGAACGCGGACATTCACTACGCCCAGTCGGCGGTGCTGACGCCATTGGATGTCACGTTCGCTCGTGAAGGCATTGGGGCCGAAGCGAATCCGAATGTGGAGACCGTCGTGATCTATGACGTTGACCTGGAGTTGCTACGCCGACATCGAGAACAAGGCAGCGTGCAGAACTGGAACGACCGCCGGTTGGACCTGTACAACGTCACCGAGACACCCCCAGTCGAAGGTCCTCAGTAGGCAAGCCGAGGGTCGGATTCAAACGACCGCCCACGCTTGCGTCGAACGGCAGCCTGGCCCGAGTCACCCTCCACAAAACTACAAAAAAGGAGCGCGTACAAATTGAATTGCACACGCTCCTTTTGCTGTGGTTGTCTTTTCAATGGCGGCTTCTTAAACCGAACAATTTCAAAACTCGGCCAGTGCGGAAGCGGATTCGCGATCCCTCACGCAAACGGGCCAAACGGCTCGCATGGTTCTGCCCGATCATTCTTGCTTAGTAGAGCAGGAGCTCAAAACCGGCTTTGAGCACGACTGCGTCATCGAAGCCCATGTTCGCTCCATCCCACGTTGCGTAGTCGGCCAGGTAGTCGATTCCGAGGACGGTGCGACCGGGAATGCCCCACACGCAGATGTCATGTTTGACATCGATGCCGTACGTGGTGGTAAATTTGTTGTTTGAGCCGGTCGTCAGTCCGTCGCTGCTGACGAATTGCCCATCCAGGTCATAGAGCCCGAGACGCAGGTCAACCCAAACGGGGCGACGACCGAATGCAGTTTCCCAACCGGCCACCACGACGGCACCGCGGTAGGAGTTGTCCAGCTCGTTGTCGCTGATCTCTTGCTTCCATTCCATTTGGCTGTAGCCGGTTCCAGCGGACAAATCGTGCACCCCAAAGGTCCACGTGTCACGAAGGATGGCGTCGAAGCCGTACATTTCAGTGTTATCGGAAACGGCGTACGTGACGTTTCCTTCGACGCTGGTTCGGTACCCATCAAAGCGGTGATGACCGCGAATGTCGGTCAGGAAACCAACTGAGTCACCGGAGTCGCCTTGGTAGGTCGGCAGCAGGGGTGCCCAAATCGCTTTGCGACTGGTCAGCTCAGTGCCTTCGACGGCATGGGCGGAGGATGCCGACCAGGTCACGGCAGCGAACCCCACAAGGGCCACGGCAATTCGCAGGATGGATTCGAATCGTGTCTTTGTCATCGCGTCGCTCAGCTTGGCATTGGGAGGATGCACAGGGGCGAACAAACTGCGGCTCATTTGCCGGGGCTTGTTCGAATGACGCGAGGACCGCCTCACGCGTCTGTCTGAGTTGACTTCGGCCGAGAAGCCGCAGTGGCGACGAACAACTTTGTTGATTTGCCTCAAGTCCGAATCAGAAGCGGTTGCGTGATTCGTTTGTCGATATCACAACGGCGACCACGTTTTTCCTCAAGTTGCGGAAACGATGATCGCAGTCGCTGATCCATGGGATGTGTGCGACAACGCGATCACATTGGGCTGGGTCAACGGAGTCGATGAGGCGACGACATTCAAAGGCTCCGGGCAATCCGAAGCATGAGCCACTGGCGGTGCCACGCCTCGTTGGGCGGCAACCACTGCGGCAATGAGGCCCAGCATTCCTGTCGCCGCACCAGTGTGCCCCAGCAATCCGATGGGCAAAGTCACCGGCACACCCGGCAAAGCCTTCGTAATCGCTTCAGCTTCTTGAGCGTCAATCACCGGGTCGCCCATGCCGTGTCCAACCACCAACCCGATGTCGTTGGCCGTCAATCCGGCGTCGGACAAGGCAGCTTGGATGGCAATTTCAATCGCGGCGGATGACCCGCGTCCAGCGTTCTTTTCAGATGAACTGGTGAACTGCCCCGCAGCAAACGCAGCGGAGGGAACAAAACGCGAAGCCATTCCCAGAACCCTGGCGATGGGCTTGCGATTTCCCGACGAGGCAGATTCCCCCGATTCCAAGATCAAGCACGCCGCTCCTTCGCCTCGTACGATTCCCTGAGCGTCTTTTGCGTGAGGGCGACTGCTGCGGCAGACAGGATCCGATGCACCTGTGAGCGGTTGATCTTCGGTGAACATCGTTCGGGTGGTGTTCATCCGCGACCCGGCCGCGGCGGCGACCATGATGTCCGCGATCCCACGACGCAGGTAGCCACAGGATTCCAGGACCGCGTTGGGGCCGGAGACATCGCCGACGGTCAAGGTGTTGTTGGGACCATGCGAATTGACGGCGATCCCAACGTGACAGGCAGGCATGTTGGGCAGGTACTTCAACATCCACAGCGGCGTGATCGACCGCATCGCCGCGTTTCCAAACTTGGAACGATCGATCTCATCGGCTTCGGTTTTGCAGGCCGCAAAGGCGTCGGCGAGTTCCTCGGGATCCCCGTACAGCATTTCACTGCCAAACACAGTCCCAATTCGTTCGACGGCGATGCGTCCCGACTTCTTGGCTAGTTCGGCCGGTTCAGCGGGAAGCAGCGAGGTCAGACCCGCGTCCTCGATCGCCATCTGGGAGGCGGCGAAGGACGTCTGGATTTCGCGGCACATCACCTTCAACGCTTTTCGCGGTTTGACGTACTGCTTGGGGTCAAATTCGGTGATCGGGGCGCCAATCTCGACCGCAGATTCGGGCTGGGTCGGTCCCGAGTGGCCTTCCTCAAACTTGAACCGAGCCGTTGCATTCCGATCGCCCACCGTGGAATCGACCAGTTCGATGACTCCGCTGTTCGCTTGGAGCAGAGATTGCGTGAAGGCTTCCCGCCCCAAACCAATCGATGAAACCACACCGACGCCGGTGATCACGATGTCACTGCGGTTCATGAAAGAATCGGTCAAAACAAGAGAAAACGGGACAAGCGGGTGGCAGCAGTATGATCCGATTGATGGCTTGAAACCAGACCGTGCCTGTCAATCTAGGTCGACAAAATCGATTGGTGCGTCAATGTCCGGATGCAAACTTTGATGAACGGGGCATTTCCGTGCCGCCGCAATCAGTCGATCTCGCATCTCGGGTAGCAATTCCAAACCTGCCGGAAACGCAACCCGAGTTTTGAGGCTGGCAATTCGGCGAACCGGAGTGCTGGCCATTTCCTTTTCGACGCGAATGGTTGTTCCACTCAAGTCAAGCTCGTGCCGATCCGCCACCAATCCCATGATTGTCATCACGCAAGTCCCCAATGCGGTGGCAACCAAATCGGACGGAGAAAATGAGGCACCGCGTCCACCGTTGTCGGTGGGCGCGTCAGTGAGCAGTTGAGTCCCGCTGGGCCCGTGAGTGGCTTCGCAGTGAAGTTGACCTTGATAAACCGCAGTGATTTCAACGGACATGCGTCACTTTTAATCAGAACGAGGAACACGGAGGGAGCAAACGCTCAAAAAAAAACGCGGGCGGAAACAAAGTTCCGCCCGCGAGTTTGGTGGGAAGCTTCCGGTTGTTCAACCGGTCGAGCATCCGCAGGTCAGGCTGGAGCTTCCGCTTCCAGTTCCGCAACCAACTCTTCATTTTCATGCTTGGGAGCTTTGAAGCCGACCAGCAAGATCAGGTAGAGGACTGCCATCGTGCAAGGCACCAAAGCGGTCACACGCAGAGCCATTCGGCTGCCATACAACGTTGCGACTGAAACAGGTTCGCTGTCGACTACCGCGAATTCCTTGTTGGTTTCCCACCAAGTGTATTGCTTTCGCAATTCTTCGTATTTGGGGTCGTCCCAGTCTTCGCCAGCCAATTCCCGGTCCGCTTCGATCGCGGCTCCCGAGTCCTGGATCATCTTGGACTTGGCTCCATCCAGACCGGTGATGGCGGGGAAGACCAAGAACTGGTTCTCATTGGGAGCCTTGACCCGCTCAAACGTTTCCGGAGCGGCTTGTTCCAACTGCTGAGAAGCGTAGTAATCCTGTTTGTAACCAATGCCGGGACCGCCCAACAAACCTGCCGAGAGCATTCCGACGCAGCCCATGATTGCCATGCCGACGGTGGCACTGTTGGGATAACGTTCGCCCAGGACGCCCAACATGGTTGGCCAAAGGAACGTTTTGCCCACGGCGTAAACCGAAGCGGCCAAGAACATGAAGCCAACGTTCGTGCCGATGCTGATCAGGTAGAGACCACAGGCACCGATGACGGCACTGACCAAGAGCAAACCAAGCGACGAAATCCGGTGGACAATGGGGCCAGCGAAGAATCGCAAGATCGTCATCAACAAGGACGTGTAGATGAACAGGGTCGTTCCGGTGCTTTCGCTGTTCAGGATGCTGCCGGTGATCTTATTGATCCAGCTGTCGGTGCCGAGTTCAACGTATCCAACGCAAGCGTGAGCGAGCAGCAAGATCAGGAAGAACGGGCCGATCAGGCGACCAATCATGCCACCGTAAGAGATGTTGCCGCCCTGGGCAGCAGTTTGCGGGAACGTTTCCGTCAAAACGATGAACCCATAGATCAAAACAGGGATCAAGAACGCCGCCATCAAGATTTCCCAAGCGACAATGCTGGAGGCAAACACGATCAGTCCGCCGAGCACCAAACCAGCTGGCCAGCCGGCGTGCAGAATGTTGAGGTAGTGCGTCTTTTGATCAGGGAACAAGGTTGCCGTCAGCGGGTTGATCACCGCCTCGCAAATCCCATTTCCGACCGCAAAAATAAACATCGACCAGTACAGAATGGCGTAGACGGCGTCCTTGCCGCTGGCGTTGAACACCGGCGTCGCCATGAACAACATTGCTGCCGAAACAACGTGACACACAAGTGCCGCCATCAGCAACTTTTTGTATCCGATCACGTCGATCAAGAAGCCTGCGAACAGAATCACGACCCCGAAGCCGACCAAACCACCACCGGTGATCTGTCCGAGTTCCGTCATGGTGAATCCGTATTGGCCAGCCCAGATCCCCAGCAAACCCCCGCGAACCCCAAACCCGATCCCAGCGGCGATGAGGGTTAGAATTCCAGCGATTAGCAGTTTCTTGCGATTGTCCATCGGCATCTCTTGGGAAGATTGTAGGGGGGATTAAACGGCTGTTGACGCCAGGATTGCGGCAGTATAGTTGCATTTCGATTCGCGAGGAATCGGTCTTGAGCGGCATAAAATCAGTCCGCTGCGACTCAGCTGTCGTTCTCGGAGCAAAATCGTTCTGTTCGATTCAAGTTGCCACGTCGAGCACGCCACCGCGCGAGTTCAGGTTCACAGCCAGCGCGCGATCCTCCTGTGGAAGCCTCCGACTCCCCGGCTTTTGCCCAACCGGAACCACCGTTGCGGCCGACACAAGCCGAACGTTTTAACAACCTCTGATTTCTGGGGCTGGAATTGGTCGAAACCATTTGTGACCACCTCCCGACCGATCTCTCCCCGCGTCGTTGTAGGCATCACACTTGGAATGACGTTTGTCGTCGTTGACTCCAAAGCGTTCCGTTCACTGGCACCTCCCATTTGCCACTGAACAACAGGGAACGCGTTCGGGTTGATGACGAGCATCGTCGCAGTGATGCATCGACTCGTGATTTGTCGGAACCACCTCCCTTTCCCGACCGGATCGCCACCGATGACATTATCCGAATCTCTGGAGCAGGACGAACTCTCGCTGCTGAAAAAGAGTCGCCGCAAAACGCCGACACGCCGAAGTGAAGCGGCTCAGTCGCCCTTGGAAACGTACCTTCGCGAAATCAACGAAACCCCGTTGTTGTGCGCCGCGGAAGAACTCGAACTCGCGGCCCGCATCGCTCAAGGCGACGTGATGGCTCGCGACCAAATGGTTCGTGCAAACCTGCGGTTGGTCGTGAACATCTCGCGTGGTTACACGGGCAAAGGTCTCGGACTGCAGGATTTGATCGAAGAGGGGAACCTGGGGTTGTTGCGTGCGGTCGAAGGGTTTGACCCAATCCACGGGACTCGGTTCAGCACCTATGCAAGTTACTGGATCAAGCAGTCCATCAAACGGGCGCTCATCAACTCAGCCAAAACCATTCGCATTCCAGCGTACATGGTGGAGTTGTTGAGCAAGTGGCGCCGAGCGACCGCACGCTTGAACGAAGAACTGGGACGCACGCCAACCAACGAAGAAGTGGCTCGCGTGCTCGGGTTGCCCAAGAAGAAGTTGCCGATCATTCGCAAGGCGATCAAGATCAACAACTCAACGCCGCAAAGCGATCAGACCGAGGCGGGATGGTCGTTGGGCGACATGGTGCAGGACGATCGACTGAAGGCTCCTGACGAGGAGATGCTCGATCACGACATCCTCAAACACGCGATGAGTTTGCTGGGGGACTTGGAAGAACGCGAATCCACCGTTCTGAAGCTGCGGTTTGGGTTGGGCGGCGTCGAACCGATGACGTTGAAAGAAATCGGTGCTGAGCTGGGGCTGACGCGAGAACGAGTTCGCCAGATCGAAACGGAAGCCTTGCGTCGTTTAGCCGATGGGTTGACGGATCCCCGCGATCGCGGTTTCTAAGCAGGTACGCAGGTGTCATCGGGTATGTGAGCCGTTGGCGTTAGCCACGGTTTTCACGCGCAACCGGGGCGAACGCCCAAACGGCTCACATGGTTGTGCCCGATCATTCCAGCCGATCTGCTTAGCAGGGTGTCACGACTTATCTTTAGGCACGACTCATCTTTCGGGTAGTGGACGAGGCCACGAGTCCTGAACTGGCGTCAAATCCAAGGACTCGTGGCCTCGTCCACTACGATCAACCCTCACTTTTAGCTGTGACAGACCACTAAGCAGCTCGTCCAAAACTTGTCGCTCGGTGGCCCCCACCGGGCGACAGGATCCTGTCGTTTACAGCGACGTTGATCGAGCTTCGATCCGTTTCAAAATGTCACGGATCTCGGTCAGCGTCGCTTGGACGTTCGTATCCACTATCCCATCCGGTTCCGCTGCCGCGGTCAAACGAGCGGGCTCGCCGCCGGTCACCATGTCGCGTTGCTTCAACACCGCATCGCGAAAAGACCGGCCATTTCGGATGCCGGTCAGTCGGACCAACGAACCTGGTCCCGATTGACCAGCCGTCTCGACGCTGACGGCTTCCAAATCGAGCGACCGCATGATCGGCCCTTGGACCAACCCCAAGTCGGTGATCCGATCCAGCGGCACCGTCTTCTCTTGCCGGACCAGAACACCACGGCTGACTTTCAGCGTTCGCTCGGTCAGCGTGCAGCGGTGACTCTTCAGATACAGCCCCGAAATGTACCAAGCCAGCGGAGCGATCAACGGCAACAGCGGGATCAGGAAGATTGTCAAAAACGTGGTCAGAACCGCACTGATCAACCAATACACTCTGACTTTGGGATTGAATTCCGCTTCCCAAAGGACGGTTTCGTCGGTGTCATTCATCGTTGTGATCAGCCAATTTCAGGAGGCGAGTGTCATACCCAACGCTCTTCGGACACGAACGCCCGATCTTGGCAACACTTCGTCGATTCCGCGTGAGAAACCCCAGGTTGCTTGAAGGGTTTCCGCAACCGACGCCTCCCCTGAAACAAAGGAGGCCGTGCAGTATTTGAAATGCTGTGCCAGTAACGCCTTGAGAACCCCGCCCGCGCAGAGGTCGCGCCGTTTTGAAGTGCCGTGCTCGCAAGGTTGAATTCACCCTCCTGAACGCAGTTGGGGAGGGTCGGAATGCGAGCGTTCAGCGAGAATTCCGGGGAGGGCTGTCCGCGCCGTTTCCCATGCCCGGCCCTCACCCTCGCGTACGCCTGAACGGCGTCGCTTGACCGATCTCCGATCTCCGATCTCCGATCTCCCAAACTTCGTTTCGGGAGAGGTACGCCAATGCAGAAACCCGCCCAAACGCAGCACCAGAAAACGGCACGGCTTCCATTCAAGGGAGAGGACGATCCGGCATTTCGCGTTTCATGTGTTCAAATGCTTTGGGCGTCGCCAACCGTCCACGCCGAGTCCGCACCAACAGTTCGCTTCGCAACAAGAACGGTTCGACTTCGTCTTCGAGCGTGTCCGAGCTGACGTTCATCGTGTGGGCGATCGCGTCCAAGCCCGCTGGCCCGCCCAGGAAAACTCGCATCAGCGTGTCCAAGTAGTTGCGATCTTGTTTGTCGAGCCCCAGATGATCGATGCCGATCATGTCCAACGCCGCTTCGCAGATTCTCGCTTCCACGTTGCCATTCGCTTTGCTTTGAGCGTAGTCCCGCACCCAGAGCAAGCGGTTGTTCGCCAACCGAGGTGTGCTGCGACTTCGATCCGCGATGACTCCCGCCGAGATTGGGTCGACCTCGATGTTCAGCTTCTTCGAATTGCGCTGAACAATCTCCGCCAACTCGTTTCGCGTGTACCAGCCAAGGTGCTCACGGATTTGGAACCGATCTCGCAGGGGAGCGGTCAACATCCCGGCTCGGGTGGTCGCCCCGATCAACGTGAACGGTTCCAAACTCAGGTTCAAGGTTCGCGCGTTGACCCCTTCGCCGAGCACAATGTCGATTCGAAAATCTTCCATCGCGGTGTACAGGTACTCTTCGATCGCTCGAGGAACGCGGTGAATTTCATCGATGAACAGCACCGAACCTCGCGAAACGTTCGTCAGGTACGGCAGCAAATCTCGCGGGGCTTTCAACCCGGCCCCGTTGGCCATTTGGACCGTCGTGTTCATTTCGGAGGGGATCACGGTCGCAAACGTGGTCTTCCCCAGCCCCGGCGGCCCATCGAACAGAATGTGTCCCAGCGGTTCGCCACGCACCTGAGCCGCATCGATGGCGATTCGCAATCGTTCGATCACGTCCTGCTGCCCCACCATCTCGGCCATGCGTTGCGGGCGGAGGGTGACATCCGGATCAGGACCTCGATCGGGCTCCTCCCCGCCATCAGCGATGCTGTTGGTTGGCGGTGGCCCATCCTCAGGCGGATCCCCGCCAGGGTCAGGATTCGATTGTTGGTAAATTGCTTCGCGAGCCATCAGGCGATCAATCAAACGGTTTCAGGCAATGAAATGTGTCCGGGACGTCTCCAATCCGCCCGGAAAGTTCTGCTACTGTAACGGTCCGCTGGCAACCCGCGAAGCGACAAACCCAATCGAACCAACGATGACGTCCCCCGATCCATCCGATCTCGACCCGCCTGAGCCCCACGATTCACGGGCTTCGGACCACGCTGCCGCCGATCCGGCTTTCTCCGCCGAATCGTCGAATCGGGCCGAGGAGATCGCCCAGTACGAGCCGTATTTGCGGATGTTGGCTCGAATGCAAATGCGAGCCAACTACAAAGCCAAATTGGGCGCATCTGACATCGTCCAGCAAACCATGTTGCAAGCGGTCGCCGCCGTCGATCAATATCGCGGCACCACGGAAGCCGAGTGGCGGGCCTGGTTGCGGAAGATTCTGGTGCGGCAAATGTGCCACCTGGATCGCGACCTGCACCGCGACAAACGAGACATCCGCCGCGAACAGTCGATGGAACAACGGGTCGCTCAATCCTCCATGCGGCTGGAAGGTTTGCTGGCCGGCGATGTTGGCACCCCCAGCCAGCACGCGATGGTGGGCGAATCGCTGTTGACGTTGGCCGATGCGATCGAATCGTTGCCCGAAGCTCAGCGAGACGCGATCTCGCTGCACTACCTGGAAGGATTGAAACTGTCCGATGTCGCCGAACGAATGGACAAAACCGCTGGATCAGTCGCGGGACTGCTGCACCGAGGCATGAAACAATTGCGACAGAACTTCCATGAATGAGCCATCCGATTCCCCGAAAGACGAGATCCCGGAAGACGGGCCCCCTGAAAACGCAGAAGCACTCGACAACGAGTTCGATGACGACGAGGAAGGTTTTTCGCTCGAACAACTCGGGGCCGCCTACGCCCGT
This sequence comes from Rhodopirellula islandica, assembly GCF_001027925.1. NCBI lineage: Bacteria > Pseudomonadati > Planctomycetota > Planctomycetia > Pirellulales > Pirellulaceae > Rhodopirellula > Rhodopirellula islandica. Next base: position 185,863 of record NZ_LECT01000028.1, read on the forward strand.
GTCGCGGCCATGTCAGAAAGCGGTGACGACGCGCCCGCGGACCTGGATCCGGCCGAACTGCTGCGTGCCGAACCAGACCCCGCCCCCAGGGACGAAGAATCGGGAAACGAATTTGTCGAGGAGGATCCGGACAGCGACGAAGCACTCGCCGTCGCGGCACAAAGTTCCGCCGATTCCGACGCCACGGCGGATCACGCCGCCACCCCAGAAGCCATCGTGGAAGCCGCCCTGTTTGTCGGGCACCCAGAAAACCTGCCGCTGACGCCTCCCCGTCTGGCCTCGATCATGCGAGGTTTTTCGCCCGAGGAAGTCGTCGAAATCATCGAGAAGCTGAATGCCTCGTACCGCACCGAACGCCAGGGCATCCGGATCGTCGAACAAGACGGCGGGTACCGCATGGTGGTGGCTCCCGAAGTGGAATCGGTCCGCGCCGCATTCACCGGCAAAGTTCGCGAAACGCGGCTGAATCAAGCTGCCGTTGAGGTGCTTTCCCTGGTCGCTTATCAACCCGGTATCACCTCCGCACGCGTCACCGATTTGAGAGGACGCGACAGCGGCTCGTTGCTGAATCAAATGGTGCGTCGCCGGCTCGTCGAAGTCAAACGGGAACCCGGCGAGGGCACCGACAAACTGGTATCGCGATTCTATCCCGGCGAGCGATTGCTCGTTCTTTTAGGACTCGAGTCCATCGATGACTTGCCGCACGTCGAGGAAGCCAACATGTGAGTCGCCCTCCGCCGCCGCTCGCCGAGCCTGCATCGCTCGTTGACGGTTTTCTTGGCGGATCAATTGCCCACAGGCGGCTTCGATGTCATGGCCCAAACTGTACCGCACCGTGGTCTTCAAACCGGACGCCTTCAAGAGGTCGGCGAACGATTCGATCGTCGGTCGCGGCGACGCTTGCAGGTGGGGCGACGCCTCAATCGTGTTGTATGGAATCAGATTCACGTGCACCCGCAGATCGCCAATCCAATCGATCAATCGCTTCGCGTCCTCAGCGGAATCGTTCACGCCGCGAAGCATCAAGTATTCGATCATGAACTCACGATCTTGAATCGTTTGAATCTCCTGGATCGTGTCGTGCAATTGCGTCAACGAAGCCTTCTTGCCCAGCGGAATGATGGTCTCACGGGTCGCTTGATCGGCGGAATGCAAGCTGAGAGCAAGATTCAATCGCGGAAATGCGTTGGCCAACCGCAGCATCGCCGCGGGCACGCCGACCGTGGACACCAACACCGTCGACGGCGAACGGGCAAAATGGTCCGGTGCGGTTAGCAACTGGATCGCTTCGGTCACGTTGGCTTCGTTGTGCAGAGGTTCCCCCATCCCCATGAACACAATGTTGCTCAGCCGCCTGTTTTCGGCTCGCAGAATCTGTCCCGCCTGAACGACTTGGTCCAAGATTTCCTCTGTGGCCAAGTTCTTGGCGATCCCCATTTTGCCGGTCGCGCAGAAGTCACAGGCAGCGGCACATCCGATTTGACTGGACACACACAAGGTCGTTCGCCCCGATGCGATTCGAAGGATCACGCTTTCGATCAGCAATCCCGAATCGGTTTCGAACAACAGTTTGGTCGCCCCGTCGATCTCGGAATCCATCCGCTGAAAAAGTTTCAGGGCGTGCAACTGGACCGCGTCGGAGGCCGGAAATCGTTCCCTGACAACGTCGTCAGGCTCAAACTTTTTCAGCAGCCCGTTTCGAAGCTGCCGAATCAACTGCGGGTCCAAGCGACGATCGCGACGCAATGTTTCCATCTCGTCCATTCGAAACAGTCGGTGGGTGGCAGCGGCGGCAGACATTCAGCAAAGGTGGGGTTCGTTGGGAGACGGGGTGGGTGGTGGGTCGTTCCGCCAGGACGCGTGGATTAAAGTGGCGGTCAATTGAGGGACGCAGAGTGGAAGGACGCTGATTGGCGGTATCCAAGCAGAAACCTGTTAGGTTGTGAGCGTTCAAAACGAAGCATAGAAAAGGCCCTCCCGATTTTCTGTCAAGAATTGAAATCCAAAGAATGAATCTGCGTCGCCCCCCTCTTTTGTTTTGTTTCGCGGTTTGGATCGGCTGCTTCGCCACGGCGGCGCACGCACAACGGAATCTAACCGATATCCCGGAACCCGACCCGGTCGCCGAAGCGGCGGCGATGAAATTGGACTCCGGCGCGGCCGTCAATCTTTTTGCCGCGGATCCGGCGATTCGCAAACCAATTCAAATGAACTTCGACTGCACAGGTGCCCTGTGGGTCGCCAGCAGCAAGTCGTACCCGCAAGTCAAACCGGGTGAAATCCCCAACGACCAGATTGTCGTGCTGCGAGATTTGGACCACGACGGCGTCGCCGAATCCAGCACCGTTTTCGCGGACGGGTTGCTGATCCCCACCGGAGTGATTCCGGACGGACCGCACGCTGCCTACGTCGCCGCCAGCACCGAACTGCTGTACTTCGAAGACACCGACCACGACGGCGTCGCCGACAAACGTCGGATCGTGCTCAGTGGATTTGGAACGGAAGACACGCACCACTTGGTTCACACCCTTCGCTGGGGCCCGGATGGATGCCTGTACTTCAATCAATCCATCTATATCCACTCGCACATCGACACTCCCGATGGAACCAAACGCTTGGACGGTGGTGGCATTTGGCGTTACCGCCCCAGCACCGGACAACTCGACGTTTTCTGCAAAGGGTTCATCAATCCGTGGGGCCACATCGTGGATACGAATGGCGAATCCTTCGTCTCCGACGGCGCAGCCTTTGACGGCATCACCCACGCCTTCCCCGACGCGGTCTTCAAGACATCGCCCGGTGCGACCCGATGGTTGCTGGGATTGAACCCTGGCAGTCCGAAGTATTGCGGATTGGAAATTCTCTCGGGATCACACATTCCGCCCGAATGGAAAGGCGACCTGATCACCAACGACTTCCGAAGCCACCGTGTGTGCCGGTTCAGCATCCGTCCCAATGGAGCGGACTACATCAGCCGCCAACAACCGGAACCGCTGACGACGGAGCACGTTGCCTTTCGCCCGATCGATGCTCGGATGGCTCCCGACGGCACCCTGATGATCGCCGACTGGTACAACCCGATCATCCAACACGGCGAAGTCGACTTCCGTGACCCACGTCGCGACACCGAACACGGCCGCATTTGGCGACTGTCGTTTCCCAATCGACCGCTCGACCCTTGGCCCGATTTCCTGGCCTCCTCCACGCCGGAACTGCTGGGATACCTCGAAGACGAATCCCTGACCGTCCGACAATTCGCTCGGCAAACGCTCTGGGATCACCTGGAAGATCCGGGCTTCTTTGATCAAGTCGGCAACTGGGTTCAAAGCCGGGAAGATGGTTTGGCCCACCGACAACTCGAGTCTCAGTGGCTTCGCGAAGCCGCGTTCCAACCGATCGCGACCGACGCCGCCATCGCTCAACTCAATGCCTGGAAAGCCGACCCCAGTTCGGTCCCGGACAACGCTCGCGCCTGGCTGCGAAGCCAGTTCCGATCAGCCGATCAAACCAGGGTGACGGATCCCGCAAATGCAACCAAAGCAATGACCGATGCAGCCAGCTTGGTCGAAGCGGCAATCGACATCGCCGATCCCGCTTTGACGCTGGAAGTCGTCGTGCAATGTGGACAACTCGACAGCGAAGAATCCGCCGTCTGGTTGCATCAAATCCTCGCCAGAACGCTGGCTTCCGATCAACCGTTGTCCTCGCAAGCGTCGCTTGATTTCGCGCTCTGGCAATCGATTCGCGAAACGGCGGAGCATTGGCAGCGAGGGAACGAGACGCTGCAACAGATTTGGGAAGATTCCCCACAAACCCTTGCCTGGTCCGTCGGAGCCGTCGGCAGCGCCGATGCCGCGAAACTGTTGATCGATCGTGTCGCGTGGGATCAATCGTCTCCCGATGCCGCGGATGACCAATGGTTGAAAGCAATCGGCGAAGTGGCAACCGCGGAGCAACTGGGGAGTGTCCTGAGCCGTTTGCTCGGCGGTGATCCTTCGCAAGTCCAACACCGAATCAGCGTTTTGTTGGAGTCAACTTCGAAACGTAAAAACGTGGCCCCCACCAACGCCGATGCCAGCGTGAAGCAGTGGCTGAGCAAACAAACCACCAAGGACCTGAAGCCGTCGACGCTGCGTTGGATTTCGCAATCCACCCAGCAGTGGAAGTTGAAGTCCACCGAGGCAACCTTGCTGTCCGCTATCCAAACGCGATCGGATGCCTCCGCCGCTGATCGTCAGGTGTGGATCAAAGCTCTGGCATCGCTACCGACGCCGCAAGCGAACCAACAATTGATGAGCATTGCGAAATCAGGATCGGTTGCCGATCGAGTCGCAGCCATCGATGGCTTGGTCGCCTCACGTCCAGGTGCCGCGATTCCTTTGGTGCTCAGTGCACTTACAAAACCGGAAACGTCGGAAGCAGCTCATGGCTGGTTGGTCAGCGCTCTTTCACGACCTGATTTGGTGAAACGCTACACCGAGAAGATGAACGAGACCGAACTGGCCTCCGACACCGCTCGCACGTTGCTTCGCGCCATCCGTTCGGCTGGCGGAAATGCAGGACTGGAACAAGCGATCCGAAAGGCGGGCAAACTCGCCGACGCGACTTGGAAACTGACGCCGGAACTCAAATCACGGCTGCTGAAACGGGTCCAAGAATCCGGCTCGGCGACTCGTGGTGAGTTGGTTTATCGCCGCCAAGAATTGCAGTGCATCTCTTGCCATGCCATCGGAACAGCGGGAGGACTGGTCGGTCCCAACTTGGTTTCGCTGGGCGGCAGTTCCCAACCGGACTACGTCCTGGAGTCACTGCTCGATCCGAGTGCGCGACTGAAAGAAGGCTATTCCACTCGCAAGATTTTGACCGAAGACGGAGAGGTCATCAGCGGAATCGCGATTGGACAAACCGACGACGCGACCCGTTTGCGATTGGCCGATGGAACCGAACGTGAAATCGAAACCGATGCGATCTTGGATGACGCCCCTGGCAAATCACTGATGCCGGAAGGGTTGCTCGACAATCTGACCGAAGCCGAATTGGTCGACTTGACGACGTTCTTGGTCGCACTGGGGCGAGATCCAAAGTTCACGGTTTCGACGCAGAACATCGTGCGAAGCTTTGAAACGCTGAATTACACCGCGGCCGCAAACGGACGACTGAATCGAACCAGTGTCGACACCGCCGCCCAGGACGATCCCGCGATGACTTGGCGAGACCTGACCTCGATGGTCGATGGAACCGTTCGCTTGGAAGAACTGGATCGATTCAAACAACATCGCCAATCACCGTTCATCAGCTTCCTACGTTTTGACATCGAAGTCACGCCTTCGGATTCCAACACCGAGACCGCAACCATTGCGTTGAAGTTGATTGAATCCACCCCATCCGCGGACGACGAAAAATCGTGGGACGGCTTCGAGGCGTGGGTGGATGGCAAACCGACACCAACCTGGCAATTGAAGAATCTCCCCTTGTCGCGAGGTCGCCACCGGATCACGTTGTCGATCAATCGTGACGAAATGATGTCGGCGTTTGGAATCGCTCTCGAAGGCGATGCGATCGCAGCGTCTCAAAATTGAAAGGGAGTTTGTGGGACGACGCAAAAAGAACCAGCAACGAACCAGTGGCTCCGCTCCGCGTGAAGATTCCCATTCCCGCGATGCGGACTCCGCGTCTCCTGGTTCGACGCCGTCCGACTCAGGGTTTCCTGACTCGTCACCTGCATCCGAAACAGCTGCCCAAACCGCCGGTGACGAACCACTGAACGCGGTGGTCAGTGATCCTGAATCGGAGCCCCAGGACACAGAGGTCCCACCAGGCAATCGCAAACAGATCCTCTTCCCTCAACTGCCATCGCTCTCACGGATCATGTCCGTGGTCATGTTGGTGATTGGGATTTTGGCGGTTGGCGTCCTGTTCTACCGCTTGATGGTTGGGTTCTTTGTCCCGCTGTTTCTGGCAGCGTTGCTGGTCGTCATCTTCCGTCCCATCCATCTGTGGATCTTTGAGAAAGTCGGGCGACGCCGACGGCTCGCGGCGGGTTCGACCACCGCGTTGATTTTGTTGATCGTGTTGCTGCCCATGGGCATTTTGGTGTCGGTGGCCACCACTCAGTTCACGATCCTGCTCAGCAAAATGAATCTGAGCAACATGTCGGTCGCGATGGACCGTGTCCGTTCACAAGTCGGCCTGTCGTTGCCCCACCCAGAACACTTTCGTGAACTGGACCGCATCATCGGGGACATCACCGTGCCCCAAGCCGACAATCCACAAGCGGTGCAGGACAAAATCAACGAACTGAATCAAGCCGCGGCGATCGTCACGTACTTGCAATCGGAAGTTCCCGACGCGGGCGTTGCCGAGGCGGCCGCTGAAATCGCGGTCAACAACTTGAGCCAGTTCTCGGACCTACTCAAACAGTCGATCCAGTCCCAAACGATCGAATCGGAGTGGGGTGTTTCCGCCGACGACACTCCTCTCCCCAAGCCCCCTGCGCCAGCCACCTCTTCACTTGGACAGATCGATTCAGAAACGCCTCCTCCGGCGGCGTTGGATCCTCCCAGTCTTCCCGAATCAAACGCCGACGAGGATTCACCGCAGGGATCCGCGGCGGAGACCCCCGCGGAATCAAGCGACGTCGATTCTTTGGGCTCCCAAACTCAGCGTGATGATTCATCCACCGACACTCGACCTCAACTGCTGGTCCAACTGAACAACAACGAACGCTTCGAGCAGCCCGCGGTGATCGCGGCTGCCTCCGTTCGAAGCTGGATGAATCTGTTGCTCGGCGGATCCCTTCGCAGCCAACTCTGTTTGATCGCCAATCCCGACGAAGGCGATTTTGCTGCCTTGATCCGGATGGCGCGTGAATCCTTGCAGCCTCGGTTCGTCCGCTTGACCAGCGCGACGGGAAGCATTGTCGCGCAAGTCATCTTTGGGTTGGTGATTTTGGTCGTGTCGGTTTACTTCTTTTTAATCGACGGTCCTGTGATGATCCGCACGCTGATGCGGCTTTCGCCGATGGACGACAACTACGAACATCAACTGTTGATGGAATTTGACCGAACCAGTCGGGCGGTGGTGCTGGCAAGCGTCGCCAGTGCATTGGTTCAAGGCATCCTGGCAACCATTGGATTCTGGCTCTGTGATTTTGATCAGATTGTCTTGCTGTTGTTCCTGACCAGTGTGATGGCATTGGTGCCATTCTTGGGTGCCGCCTCCGTGTGGGTGCCCTGCGCCCTGTGGCTCGGCCTGGTCGATCAGCGTTGGATCGCCGCCTCGTTTCTGGCGTTCTACGGAGCCACCGTTGTCTCTTCGATCGACAACGTGATCAAGGTTTACGTGCTGCACGGCCGCAGCCAACTTCACCCGCTGTTCGCACTTCTCAGCGTGATCGGTGGCGTTTCCGTGTTCGGTCCGATCGGGATCCTGGTTGGCCCCATGGTCGTGGTCTTCCTGCAAACCTTGCTTGAAATCCTCAATCATGAGTTAACGACCAGCCACCCAGAAGAGGAAATTGCCCCACAAGCGGCGGGCTGAAATCGCTGCCAAGCGTGGTTACAATACGACCAATCTCGTATCAAACAGTTCCCGCCGGATTGGTCTCGCTCATGTTGGTCACCTCTTGTCCTCGCTGCCACGAATCGGTCCGGATTCCTGATCGTTTGCTATCGGGTCAGGTGGCAACGTCCGCACAAATCCAATGCCCGTGGTGCTTGTCGACGCTGGACCAACAGGAAATCGAGTCGGCAATGCCGCCCGCTTTGATCGTGGTGGGTGATGATTTGAACACTGCCTCCGAACCTCTCTTGGATTTGGAAACAATCGAATCTGACGATGAGGAACCCGCTGAGTTAGCCGGCTTCACCTCAGCAGACACCGTCCCTGAACTGGACGACACAGAACTGGACAGCGTGGGGGTCGCCGCAGAACCACTCAGCACGGATGACTTTGCGGCGGACGAAGTGACTGACTTAGAGACACTGGACACGGATTCCTTCGAGCCTGCCCAGGACGAACCGGAATTCAGTTCGCAGGAATCGCCCGCGGCGGATGAGAACATGGATGAATTCATCATCCCAGATGACAACGCAACACCGGAACTCGGAGTGGCGACAGATGCCGCTCCAATGGCGATTTACACCAGCGACAAATCTCGTCGCAAAAAGAAATCCCTGATCAAGACCGTTGGTTCGCCCATCCTCGGTGCATTGCTGGCGTTGCCCATCGGTGGTGGATTGTTGTGGTACCTCGATGCCCTTCCCAACCTTGGATTTTATCCGCTGGACGGAACCTACAGTTCGTCCAATCCAGTCCGTCGCTCGGCATCCGTCCCATCCGCTCCTGGTGGATACGTCCCGCCAATCATGGACGAGTCACCGGAGGGTCGCTCGTTGGGCGAGGACCTCGACAACGGCGGTGGCGAAGAGACCACGCCTCCCCCTCCCGTCGAATTGGACACCTCTCAAACGGACATGGTTCCGGCCACCGACCCCGCCTCAGAAGCCTTGGCCGAGTTGAATGACGCGGTGAACAACGCCGTTTTAGACACAGATGATTTCGCAATGCCGTCCGACGACGCTCCCGTCACCGAGGTGGCCAAACCAGCGGTCGACTCAAACGGCACGGCGATGGAACTTCCAGACACCGCTCGGGAAGATCGCACGCCAGAAGAACCCGCCGAGGAAGAACCTTTGACGGGCTTTCCCGGCTTGCCGCCTGCCGTGATGAAAGCCGCGTCAGAGGAGCTGGATCTGCCGAGCGAATTGGATCCTGCCGATGACATCCCCGACAATGGTGAGTCCCAGCTCGCGGAGTCGGTCAAAGAAGTCGGGAAGGTTCTCATTCGCCTCGAAGGCATGGACCCCCAAGACCCCAAGTACGGCCAAGCGGTCGCCTTCGCCTATGGCATGCTTTCGAGGTTGTCCACAGAAACCTCGGCGGATCAGTTTGACCAACTGCAACCCTTGGTTGATCGCATCAAATCCAACGCCGATCTGTTTCGTTCCTTTGCCAAGCAAGTCCCAGCCTGGGTCGACACACCCAAAGCGGAACGGCAAACCGACGGGGCATTCATCCTCGGCAAATTTGTCGCTGCGGAAGAAACCGACGGCTATCAAGTTCGGTTGATGGGCGGAAAGGCTTACCCAGTCACATTCGCGGACGACGTCGAGGCACAAACGATCACCGCGGTTGCCTTTGGAAACATCGACGTTTCCAACGAGCCCGCATCGTTTGAAATCAACTGGATCCAACCAGCTCAGTGATGCTGACCACGATCTGCTGAACAGAGCACCGGGTCGACGTTCACAATCCCAAACCGGCTCAAGGGGCCGCCGGCCAAAGGGAACCTGACGCTCGATACCCGATCGCTTCCTATGCGATGACCGATTCGATGACCTGGCCTTCGCTGCGTTTCATCGGTCGTCCAATTGGAGTGTCCAACTCTTCTGTCGGATCCAATCCCAACGTGGACAGGATCGTGGCATGAAGATCCGGGATCGTGACGGGGGCCACAACATGCGCATCTGGCTTGTCGGGATCGGGCTCCGGCCCCGTGGCACCATGCACATGACCACGGCGAATGCCACCGCCAGCCAACAACGTGCTGAAACCGTGAATCCAGTGGTCACGTCCTGCTGCCGGATTGAGTTGCGGCGTGCGTCCAAACTCACCACCGCAAACGACCAACGTGGATTCCAACAGACCGCGTTCTTCCAGTCGTTTCAAGAGCGCCGCCAGGCCTGCGTCCAAGGTTCCCGCGGCACTCGATTGCAGGCTGTGGTTGTTGATATGGCTGTCCCATCCGCTGAGCGTCACTTCCACACATCGAACGCCGACTTCCACCAACCGGGATGCAGCCAAGCACCCCCGCCCAAACGCATGATCACCGAAGGCATCCAGCTCCGCTTGCGGTTCTTCTTTGATATCAAACGCGGTCAACTGATCACTCGACATCATTTTCCGAGCCGCTTGCGTTCCTGCCAAATGCAACGTTCGATTCTCTTGCAAATCCCGAATTCGGCCCCGTGTGAACTGGGGTTCCAAAACGTTGGTCAATGCATTGAGCCGACGTTGGTAACGTGATTCATCAACTCTCGGCCGGACGTCAGGAACCGGCTCCAAAGGGTCGCCAGTTTTGAATGCATCGAACTGCGGCCCGAGGTATCCCCCCGTCGCGGCAGACCGTCCAGCTAAAATCGAAATGTGCCGCGGGATGTCAGCCCCCGCGTCATCCGCATGACACAGGATGCTTCCAATCGAGGGATGTTCCAACGTGGGATCCGGCCGATAGCCCGACTTCATCGCATAAATCGCGCGCTCATGATCGCCTTCCTTGCCAACCACGCTTCGGACCAAAGAACACAGGTGCATCTGCTCCGCCAAACGCGGCATCGTGTCAGCGATCCGCAGATCCTTCGCTGTGGTTGCAAGGTCGCCGACCTCACCACCGAATTTGGTTCCTGGATGTGGGTCGAAGGTTTCCAATTGGCTTGGCCCGCCTTCCATCCACAACAGAATCACACTGAGGGGCGGCTTGCCAGAATCCGCTTGTTGCTCGGCCGCCAATGTCAAACGACGTGCCAGCGATGACATCACCAACGCGGATCCGGCACCCAACAGTCGTCGACGTGAGAGGTGGACCTCAGCACTGCACAAACCACTCGGCGCGGAACGCCACGCTCCAAAGTTGGATCCGGTTTGGTCATGGAACGTGATACTCATGAAAGTCTCCAGTTGGTTTCCCGCACAGGGCGGGCCTCAATGGTTCCAGGCGAACTCACTGCTGTTGAGCAAGGCCCACGTGAGATCCGTGATCTCTTGTTTCCGTGACGTCGGCGGCTCGCTTTGATTGCGACTCTCCGGGGTGAGCCGAGTGGTGAAGTGTTTCAACTCGGGCTCGGTCGGCTCTCGATTCAAAACCGTCAAATACAATGTCCGCACGACTTCTTGGTCGTTTCGAGCGAACATTTCGATGTGCGATGAAGCGTTCAAAATGGGGTTCGGTGACGCCGTTTCACTGACCAATTTCCCGTTCAACATCACCAGCCGCTGCGTGATGGTGACCGGTTGCGGCGTGAACTCGTCCTCACCCAAATCGCCGTACCGCTTCAGAAAGTCGTTCAGACTTCCGAACTGCTGCAACTGAACCAAGAAAGACGAATCACGGTTGATCGTTTTGACGCGTCCAGATTGGATGGTTGCCCCCGCGACTTGTTCGCTCCGCAACCGAGTCACGGGGAACACGGCCATCGCCAACTCATGTTGTTCTGTGACGTCAAAGTCCGCCCGACTGCTCACTCGAAAAGCCGGCGCATTCGTGATCAAGCGAATCAGTTCCCGGACATCAAATCCGCCGTCGACGAAGGCCTCCGTCAAGGTGTCGATCATCTCCGAAGGAGGCGAGTCCAATGGCAAATTGTCGACCTCCCCCACTTGAAATCCATACTCGGTTTCGATGGCCGGCGGTCGCCCAAACAACAGGGTCCAAACCCGGGTCACGGCGGCCCGAGCCGCAGGTTTGTTCTCGGGGTGTGTCAACCAATACGCCAAGCGTTCCCGATCACTCATGTACCTGGGCAGATCGCTGGTTTCAGATTCGCCACCGCTTCCCGTCGTGACTGCATCCTCCACCCCAACGATGGCGTCATCCACTTGGGGCTCCGAATCCAAGTCTTGTTGTGCGGCGTCCTGTTCCCCTGTCCCATCTTTTTCGTCATCAACCTGCTCGTCTGACTCCGACTTCTGCGGCGGTCGCGGAGGCAACAAATCTCGGCGGAACGGGACGTTGGGCTCAACCGGCACCGTCTCGTCCGCATACAAGTACTGGTACTCGTAGTCCGCTCGTTTGTCTTTCAGTCCCTGCACCCCTTCACTCGTCGCGGCCGTGAAGAACGCCGCCAGCGAATGGAAATCTTCTTGAGCCCCTTCGCGAAGCAACCAACTGGATTCCGTTTCCGATGCATCGGTTTCTGTCACGGGTGCCTCGGCAGCCGTGTGGGGCCTGACCCAAGCTGCGTCCCCCAGTGAGACGTTCCCCAAGAAGTCATCGTGGCATTGCAGACAATCAATCCGCACACCCAAAAATGCCCTTGTCGTCCGGGCTGCCAAACGAATGGGATCCGGAGCATCGTCGCCGCTGTCAAACGTGACGGTATGAAAGTTGACTTCCGGTCGGTCGGTCCAAACACCTTCGGCAGTGATCAACATCCGCACCAATTCGTCGTAGGGCGTGTTCATCGCGTAATGATTGGCCAACCAGGTGCGAAATCGCCGTCCGCGATAAACGATGAATGGCCCTTCGTCGGCACCGACCAGATAGCGTGCCGTTCGTTCCGCCCAGTAATGATGAAACCGGTCGCTCAGTAGCAAGCGTTCACGATGCGTCGCCACACGATCCGCCTCGGGCAATCGTTGCAACGACCGAATCTCTTCCAGTGACAATCCGGTCCCCGCCAAAGACAACGAAAGACGACGGCAAACCGTCAACCAATCCGCCATCGGGCCAGCTTCCAAACCGCGTGACTCCAGTCCGGACCGCCATTGCTCCTCGAGGATCGTCGAGATCAAAACTTGTTCGGAATCTGCCGTCTGTGATGTCGAGCCACTCACGGAGGCCCGCCCAGACGCCTCCAATCGAACAGGCTCGACCGAAGCGAGATCGATCTCAGCCGAGCCAGCGCCCATCCATCTCGCTTGAGTCTCTGCTTGGCGGTCACCTTGAGCCACCGGATGGAGGTCACGATCGCTCTCGTCAAAGATGGCCGAAGGATCCGGACTCAATCCGGAGGACAAGAATCCAAACGTCAACAACGCCAAAACGAGCAACACCCCCCAGCGTCGCACAGACGCCAGCGTTCGTTTCCAACGCGGCACGAGTTCAGCCGTGACGACCGGCGGAGTCACCAATTCGGCCGTCACGAGCGTATTTTCAGCGAAAGAATCAGGGGACTCGTCGCTTGGGTCGATCGTGGGTTCAATGGAAGGCATGAGTGTGTTTCGCTTTCCGGCGGGCTATCTTGCCAATGACCACTCCACTTTATCCGATTTCTTCAGACAGTCTGTATCAGCGTGAATCCAGTCACCGATGACCCGTCCAACGACTTCTTCTTCGAAGCCTACGACCGCGAAAACATCGCCTATGGGATGCAACCGTCGCCGGAATTGGCGGCCTATCTGAAACAGACCGCCTCAGCGGAATCGTCACGATCCGCCCGCCCCCAAGCCATCGACCTGGGTGCCGGAGCCGGTCGAGACACGCTGGCACTGGCAGCGGCGGGTTACGACGTCACCTCGGTGGACGTCAGCGAACGTGGGCTGGACCGAATTCGCGAACGCGCCGAACGAGCGAACTTGTCCGACCGAGTCAAAACCCTGGTCTGCGACGTCCGCGAACTGTCCATGGACGCCGACTGCTATTCCGCGGTCATCGCCACCACGGTCCTGGACCACATTCCCGGCACCGATGCGCCCGCCGTCTGGAAGAAGATGTGCGCGGCGTTGACCTCCCAGGGCATGCTGTACACCCAGGTTCACACCACCGAAGATCCCGGCAGCGACCAATCACCGGGCAAGGAAAGCGACCAGCCTGTCAGCGAAACGGCAGGCGCCGTCATCAATTACTTTCGTCCCAACCAATTGGTCGGGTGGGCCTGCGAGGCCGACTCACGCCTGCGAGTCTTGCGGTATGAAGAACGGCTGGAGTGGGACACCACCCACGGCGCCCCGCACCAACATGGCAAGGCCGTCCTGCTCGCCGTCCGGCAAGATTTCCATCCCGATTGGTTCGGCCAACCGGCAGCATTCCCACGTTCGGAAACCAGTTGACGAAGTTTCCGTGAATCTCCCCAACGGGTGGCTGGCATCTTCTTGGAACAGAATATGCTGACTCTGCCCGTGATTTCATTCCTTTGCGTTTCCCTCTAAGAACTCAGCTGTTGCCAATGTCTGCCGACCAGCCATCTGCTCAAAGCCAATCGCCACTTTCATTCGCGGAACTGAAGTCACGCTTGGAACCATTCCAGCAGACTCAGTTGCTACGTTTTTGGGATTCCCTCGATTCCGACGAGCAGTCCCACCTGAGCCACCAGATCGCCCAAGTCGACTTCGCTCAACTCAAAACGTTGGTCGAAGGAAAGGACAAATCCGTCGACTTCGCTGAACTCGCCTCGCGGGCCTCGATGCCTCAAGCGGTCGCCAGTGACGGAAGTGGCTGCGATTGGACTCTAGAACAAGCCCAGCAGCGTGGCGAAGAAGCCTTGCGGGCCGGCGAGATCGCGACGGTGCTGGTCGCCGGTGGCCAAGGCACCCGCTTGGGATTTGATCAACCCAAAGGCATGTTTCCAGTGGGCCCAGTGAGCGACCGAACGCTGTTTCAGTTTTTCGCCGACCGCTTGATCGCAGCAGGTCAAAAGTATGGCGTCGACGTCCCGCTGTATCTGATGACCAGCGAAGCGACCCATGACGAAACACGTCGTTACTTCGAGGAAAACGACTACCTCGGCCTGAAACCCGACCAAGTCACGATTTTTCAGCAGGGCACAATGCCCGCCGTCGATGCGTCAACCGGCGAAGTGTTGTTGGCCGAGAAAGGTTCCCTGGCGCTCAGCCCCGACGGTCATGGCGGGACCCTGCGAGCACTGTCGCAAAACGGTTGCTTGGACGAGATGCAAAAGAACAAACGGAAGCATCTGTTCTACTTCCAAGTCGACAACCCGTTGGTCGGTTTGTGCGACCCGATCTTCATTGGGCACCACTTGTTGGCAGGCAGCGAGATGACCACCCAAGTCATCCGCAAACGTTACCCGACCGAAAAAGTCGGCAATGTGGTCGAGATCGATGGGCAGACCCAGATCATCGAGTACAGCGATTTGCCCGACTCAGCCGCCGAGATGACCAACCCCGATGGCAGCCTGAAACTCTGGGCCGGCAACATCGCGGTGCACCTGTTCGACCTGAACTTCCTCGAACGGATGCTGCAACTTGACGCGTCCTTGCCGATCCACCGAGCCAGCAAAAAGGTGCCTCATCTCGACGCAAACGGGCAATTGGTGAGCCCCGACCAACCCAACGCCACCAAGTTTGAACAATTCATTTTTGACCTGCTTCCGCATGCGAAAAACACGATCGTTTGCGAGGCAGATCCCGCGGAGGCCTTTGCACCGGTGAAGAATGCCAACGGCGCGGCAACGGACACCCCGGAATTGGCTCGCCAGGCAATTTGCGATTTGCACCGGCGTTGGCTGCGTTCCTGTGGCGTCAGCGTGGACGATTCGGTCCAGGTCGAAATCAACCCACGATTTGCCTTGGATCCCTCCGAACTCGGCGAAAAGATGAGCAAATTGGGACAATCCGAGGCAGAGCAAACGATCTCATCCGATCGATATTTTTGCTAATAATGGTTGGGAGATCGTCTGGGTGGAGTAACATATTGACCCGACTGGTGGACTTGCCGTGTTCACCTCCCCGAACGAAATCCGCCGAAACCTTCGCTGATTTCTGGGGTTCAAACCGTTAGCCCTCCGTCCTCTCCCCACGGCCCCCGCCTGAAAATCATGCGATCATCCCAATCCAGCCCACGACGGCAGAATGTCGTTGCGGAGCGAAGTCGCGTTCGTTCGGCTCGCCATCTCCTTTCACATTCCCGCGGTTGCCATTCCCAGGGGATGGCAGCGGCCGATTCAGCCAATCCGCCACGGACCGGCGGGATCCTGATCGGATTGTTGATCTGCTTGGTCCTGCTCGGAGTGGGCGGTTACTTCGGGTACCAGCGATACGTCGCCCAGCAATCACAGATCAGCATTGATGATTTGATTGTCACCAAGACCACCAAAGCCGCTTTCGATCACACCGTCATCGAGCAAGGAGAAATCGAGAGCAGCAGCAACACCGAAATCGTCTGCCAGATTGAAACGCGTGGTGGTTCGGGAACCTCGATTCTGTGGGTCATCGACGAAGGTTCGCGAGTCCGCAAGGGCGACAAACTGGTCGAACTGGACTCCTCCAACCTGGAAGTCGAACTGAAAGAAGATCGCATCCAGGTGATCACGGCGGAGGCCAATGTGGCGACCGCATCGGCACTGGTGGAGCAAGCCAAGATCGCTCGGGAAGAATACCTGGAAGGGGTCTTCAAGACCGACGAGAAAACGATTCAAAGTGAAATTGCGGTCGCAGAACAAGAGCTCCGCAAAGCTCAATTGGCCATCGGCAGTACCGAACGCTTGGTCGCCAAAGGTCTGGTCAAATCACTGCAACTCGAAGCCGACAAGTTCGCACTCGCCAACGCTCGCAACCAATTGGAATCGGCCGAAGCCCGCTTGAAGGTTCTGCAAAACCTGACTCGCCGAAAGATGTTGGTCCAGTTCGACAGCGACATTGATGCCGCCGAAGCCACCCTCTCAGCCGCTCGTGCGGAACTGCTCTCGGAGCAACAGGAACTGGCCGAAGTCGAGCAACAAATCGAACACTGTGTGATCTATGCCCCAACCGATGGCGTGGTCGTTCACGCGAACAAATACAGCTCACGCGGTGGCAACGCTGAATTCGTTGTCGAGGCCGGGGCCCAAGTTCGTGAACGCCAAGCCATCATTGAACTTCCCGATCCCACACGCATGCAGGTTCGCTGCAAGGTCAACGAATCACGGATCACCCTGCTCAAAAAAGGCATGCCGGCGAAGATTCGTTTGGACGCCTTGCCCGATGTCGTTCTCAAAGGTCGCGTCACCAAGGTGAACCGTTACGCCGAACCAGGTAGCTGGTTCAGTTCTTCCGTCAAAGAGTACGCCACCACCATCGAAATCATCGACCCACCGGAAATCATCCGCACCGGCATGACGACCGCCGTCGAAGTCTTCATCCAACAAATTCCGGAGGCGACTCAAGTGCCGATCCAGGGATTGTACGAACACGGCGGCAACATGTACTCGCTCGTGCAAACCGGCCCCATGGCCTTTGAAACTCGACAAGTCGAGGTGGGTGCCATCAATGACACAATGGGCCACATCCTGTCGGGATTGGAACCGGGTGAACAAGTCATCTTGAACTTGCGAGAGCATTTGAACCTGTTGGACCTGCCGGAAATCATCGCCGAGGACAACAGCGAAATGCGAGACATTCGCGAAACCGCACCAGCCGGCACAGAAGCGGCATCCGATTCGGAAGCCAAACCTGAAGGCCGCCCCGGCGCTGGACCTCCTGGTGGAGGACGTCCCGGTGGAGGACCTCCCGGTGGCAGAAAACCTGGTGCGGGCAAACCTGGCGGCAATGGTGGCAACCGGGGCCCAGCAGGCAACGCAGAAAGCCTCCACCGCTCCCGTCCGAACCAACTATCCTCGACGGAGGCTACCGTCGATGGTGTGGCAGCCTCCGACTCGACCTTGGAAGAGCCAGCAGCGATTCTTGAAGCTGACACACCGTCACTCAGCGAGGTCACTGACACTCCCCCGGTCGCATCATGAGCGTCCCAAACGCCTATGACTCTCAGACACCGGTTGCATCTTCGAGCGGCACTGCCTTGGCATCAAACAAAGAATCCGAATCGGGCGCAAACGGAAAGCGTCTTGCGACCAGCATCAAGAAACTGACGAAGGAATACGTTCTCAAGAGCGAGACCGTGCGAGCACTTCGCGGCGTTTCCTTTGATGTTCCGGAAGGTGACTTCGTTGCCATCATGGGACCCTCGGGAAGCGGCAAAAGTACACTCTTGAATCTGCTGGGATGCTTGGACCAACCGACCTCGGGCCACCTGATGCTGGGCGACGACGACATCGGAACCATGACCGATGACGAGTTGGCTGATATCCGAAGTCGCCGCATCGGGTTTGTGTTTCAGTCCTACAACCTGATCCAACAACTCAGCGTCGTTGAGAACATTCAGGTGCCGCTCTACTACCAAGGCAAACTTGGCCCGGAGCAACACAAGCATGTGGTCGAACTGGCTGGACGCGTGGGCCTGGGCGACCGCCTCGATCACCGCCCCAATCAACTCTCTGGTGGACAACAACAACGCGTCGCGATCGCTCGCTCGTTGGTCAACGATCCGTTCTTCATCCTTGCGGACGAACCAACAGGAAACCTGGATTCGGTCACCACCGAAGAAATCCTGACGCTCTTCGATGTGCTCAACAGCGAAGGCCGAACCATCATTCTGGTGACTCACGAAGACGATGTGGCGGACCGCGCCAAACGAGTCGTGCGACTCAAAGACGGCATGTTGCATAGCGATGAATTGGTTCCTGAATCGCAACGCAAAAAAGCTCGTGAAGCACAGCGTTCCGCTGCCCAAGCCATCCTTGCGAAACAAGGGCTCGAATCATGATGTGGCTCCGTACCTTTTCGCTGGGCGTCAAAAGCCTGACCCTGCACCCGCTGCGAACCGGGCTGACGATGCTGGGCATCCTGATTGGTGTGTGGGCCGTGATCGTGCTGACCGCGATCAGCCAAGGCGCCAGCGACCAAGTCCAAAAGCAAATTGAATCACTCGGCGCAACGACGATCATCGTGCGAACGGTCAAACCACCGGAAGAAAAGCTCGCGGAAAGCTCCGCCTCGAAATACGGGCTGTTGCGTTCCGAACTCGACCAAATCATTTCGACTCTGCCAACGATTCAAAAGGCAGTTCCGATTCGTGAGATCCGTCGCCAGTTCACCTATCGAGACAAACTGTGTGATGGCCGTTTGGTGGGTAGCACGCCTGGCTATGCCACCGTCAATCAACTCAAGATTCGCGAACGTGGCGGACGGTTCCTGACCGACGCCGACGGGATGACCAACGAAAATGTCTGCGTCATCGCAACCGGCGTGGTCGAACGTTTGTTCCCCTATGAAGAACCCATCGGCAAGCGAATCTATATCCCCGAGCACACGGATTACTACCGAGTGGTGGGCGTCCTGGAAGCTCGCAACCCATCCGCCGCCATCGGTGGATCCTTGGATTCGCAGGACTTTTCCAAAGACATTTACATCCCGATGCAGACGATGCAAAAGCGCATCGGCGACACAATCGTGACGCGGCGAAGCGGCCAATTTCAAATCGAAATGATGGAGCTGAACCAAATCACACTGCAGGTGGAAAAGGTCTCGCAAGTCCGAACCACCGCCGCTGTGATCCAAAACATCTTGGCCCCCAAACACGCGGATGTCGGTGACATCGCCGTCGTGGTCCCGCTGGAATTGCTCGAACAAGCCCGCAACTTGCGTTTGATGTTCCTGGGCATTGGGATCTTGATCGCCTGCATTTCTCTGCTGGTGGGTGGCATCGGAATCATGAACATCATGTTGGCCAGCGTCACCGAACGCACGCGAGAGATCGGGATTCGACGTGCCCTGGGTGCGAAACGGGCCGACATCGTCCGACAATTTTTGGTCGAAACCATTGTCCTCAGCTTTGCCGGTGCCTTTCTGGGGATTTTATTGGGCTTCGCCGGCCCACCGATGTACCGATTGTTCATGGGATTGGTTGCCAGAGGGTTCCCGGAACAGTTCGAAGCCCTCCCCAGTGCAATTCGCGATTCGCAACCAGCGATCGTTTACGAAACCATTCCTTTGGCGGTGATCATCGCTGTCTTGGTGGGTTTGGTCAGCGGGTTGTACCCCGCGATTCGCGCCGCCCGGATGAATCCCATCGAAGCCCTGCGGCACGAATAAGATACTTTGGCGTGCGGGAGAGACTCTCCCGCTAACCGAGCCACTGGGGTGCTTTGCCTTTCCTAAGCACCATCCGCTATCCTGGATAGCATGAACCTCAACGGTCCCCCCGTCTCCCCACTTCATAGGATCTACAACATGCGTGAAGTCTCGACTTCAAATCTCGGCAGGCGTCAATTTCTAGCCGGTATGGCAGCAGGAGTCGGCACTGTCGCCCTCAGCAGCCCCCTCCGCGCCGCTGCCAACGAAGAAGTCCGCATCGCCGTCCTCGGTGCCGGCGGACGCGGCGGTGAATTGGCCCGCACCGTCCATGGTGTCAGCGGGGCCAAACTGGTCGCCGTGGCGGACCCGGATCAAAAGCGAGCCGCTTCCCTGGCAGGTAAATTCGGAGCCAAGCCCTACACCGATCTGCGGGAAGTCTTGGACCTCGACAATGTCGATGCCGTTGTCATCACGACCTGCAACCACTGGCACTGCTTGGCTGCCATCTGGGCCATCGATGCTGGCAAAGATGTGTACGTGGAAAAGCCCTTGTCGCACTCGCAGTGGGAAGGACGCCAAGTCGTTGAAGCCGCCAAGAAGTCCGGCGCGATCGTTCAACTGGGAACTCAACAGCGCAGCGATCCCATCCAAATGGAAGCTCGCCAGTTCCTGCACAACGACAAAGGCCTCGGCGAAATCAAATACGTCCAAGCCAACCGGCTCGGGGTTCGCGGACCAATCGGCAAACGCGACACGCCACTCGAGATCCCCAAGGAAGTCAACTACGACCTGTGGCTTGGCCCTGCTCAAGACCAACCCATCATGCGGAACAGCCTCCACTACGATTGGCACTGGGACTGGAACACCGGCAGCGGTGAAATGGGCAACTGGGGTGTCCACATCTTGGACGACATTCGCAACGTCGCTTACCAAGACCAGGTTTCAACCCCCTCCAAGATGATCGCCGCTGGCGGACGCATGGCCTGGAACGACGCGGGGCAAACCCCCAACGCTCACTTCGCGCTGTTCGAAACCGAACTCTTCCCGACCGTGATCGCGTTGAGCAACATGTCGATCAAACCGGGCGAAAAAGGCAGCTGGAAAGTCCCCGGCGGCAAGCCCATGACAGGCCCCAACAGTGGCTATGTCATCGTTTGCGAAGGGGGCTACTACCTTGGCCAACGTGGCACTGGAAAAGCGGTCGACTTGGATGGCAAAACCATCCGGACCTTCAAAGCCAATGTCAGCACCGTGCCGGCTCACGTCAGCAACTTCGTCGAAGCAGTCAAGAGTCGCAAAGCCGACTCCCTGGCCGCCCCGATCGAAAACGGTCACTACAGCACCGGTTGGTGCAACCTGGCCAACGTCGCCATGCGTTGTGCCAGCACTTACAACGACGAACAGGTTCGTTCCGCGTCGGACTTGCCCGCTTGGTCAGCCGTGCTCGATGACATGCACGAATCGCTGAAACGATACGGCGCCGACCTGTCGGAACTGAAGTCTGGCCCGATGCTGACGCACGATTCCAAGACGGAACAATTCGTGGGTGAAAACGCCGACGTCGCCAACCCGTTCTTGCGTCGTGAATACCGTCCTGGTTACGAAGTCAAACCCGTCGCCTGATTGGACCGGGCAATCATCCGTCGAGTTGATGAATATTAACCGCCGTGCGTTAGCACCGGTTTCTACAACCCAACCGGGCCTCACGGCTTGTTGATTTTGTTGTAGGTTGGCCACTCTTGGCCGACATCCACAACTCTGACGGGCAAGAGTGCCCATCCCACATGCGATAAAACGTTATCGACGACGAAATCAAACAACGAACGCCTTGGTGAGCCCGCTCACCAAGGCGTTTTTGTTTTGTCTGGCCACGATTGCCTCATACTCAACTGTCGCGTCGCAAATCCGAGCGTGGCGGTGAACGCAGATCAGCGAAGTACTTCTTCCAGGCTGATTTGTCGTAGCCGAAGTCGACGTCGGGTGCGATCGACCGAAGCAACTGCAAGACTTCCGCGTGACGGTGTGGCGTTTTGATGACCACCTGCTTGCTGCCTTGAGAGAACCCGCCACCTCCCTGGTTGTCGAAACCGGCTCGCGAACCGCCACCAACCTGCTGCGTTCGCTCTTCGATCGTGATCAAGGCGTCGATGTAGGCAAACGCGGCTTCCGAATTGGGAAAGAACGAGAGTGCACGAGCGGCCGCTTTGACCTGCTGCGGGTTGTTGCTCTTCAACCACGGCATGTAAGTCGCTACCGCTGAACTGGTCTCATTGGATTGCAACCAACGCAAGGCTTCTTCGCGAATCACATCGTCCGGTTCCAGCAACCCTGTTTGGACAATCGCCTCCACCGCCACGCCGGTTCGAAGCTCCATCAATTTCCGCAGCCACACCATCCGCACGGGACGCAAGCTCGAGCCCCGTTTCTGCGAATCGATCAGCTCCTTCGCGATCGCTTGTGACGCCAATGGATCCTCAATCGCGTTCAACTCGGCCATCGCTTCGGCATCGCCATTTTTGATCTTTGAAAACTGTTGCTTGATCGTCTTGATCCAACGCTTGGCGGTTTTGTCGTTCTGATCGGCGGCCTTTCGCCAAGCCAGGACCTCGGGCAGAACCCATTGTCCCCGGCGGTCTTTCACCAAACCTTGGTTGCGTCGCCAAACTTCCGTGAGAATCCACTTGCCATCACGCTGCGTGTACCCCAGCGCTGCCCTGGCATTGGGATGATCCGGCAGCAAGTCAATGGTTCTCATCAAATGATACTGGCGTTGCTGCAACAGGTTGTTTTGCTTGCACCAAGTCGCCAACTCGTAGTGGGCCTGCCCGTCTTGACCAGCTTCCGCGACATGGCGTCGGTATTCACTCAGCTTTTCCTCGCCGACAATCATCCGCGAATTCGCTTTCGCGATCGCAACGGACAGTTCTGGATCGACCTGCACCAAGACATAAGGCGTTTTCTTGCCCTCGACTTCGCGGACTTTGCCGGTCAGCTGCCCACCGGTGCTCAGCAGCAGCGTGTCCGCCGTCGTGCTCGCCATCGGGATGCCGGCCAGACCCATCGCGCACACCACCCCCACCATCCCCCGCGTCTTCCGACGGGAAATGGGTCGATGATTCAGGTTGGCGTGAGGGAAAACGTGCATGTTCCAGATCCTTGGCTCAGACGGCGAAAGAGAGCGTCTCACCCCAATTATACGTCAAACTCGCGGGGATCCACTTTGATCGACTCAAGCGGATCCCGCTGGCGGCCGATGGGGATACTTGACCATTCAGATCATGTTTGTAAGGTTTCACAATTCCAAAGTCATTCCGACGGCTTTTTTGGCGGTCTGGAGATGAGTCGCAATGCCCATTCGCCTGAACGAGACAGCCGTGGTGAACCCCACCGATGTCCCCTCTGAATTCGAATCTCCCCCTGCCTCGGATGAGTCAGTGCCCAAACCATCTCTGCGCGTGCTGACGCCCGCTGAAATCGCTCACAACGCTGCTGCCGCGGGCCCTGACGTCGACGCTCAGGGCATCCCGATGAAACGTGGCGCCTTGGCAGCCGATCCGCCCCTGAACCCCACGGACGAGTTTTTGGCGGAACTGAAACGAGACAGTGAGTCGCTGGAATCGGCCACGCCACAGGAAATTTTGAAGTGGGCCGCGGATCGATTCGCTCCCAAATTCACGATGGCGACCGCCTTCGGCCCGGAGGGCATGACGATCATTCACATGCTGGCGACCATCGCGCCGGAAACTCCGATTTTCAATCTGGAAACCGGTTACCAGTTCCAAGAAACCCTCGATCTTCGCGAGACGGTGAAGCAGCGTTATGGCATCGAAGTCCAGTACAAGTACCCGGACACAACGGTCGAGGAGTTCGAAGCTCTCAACGGTGGACCGCTCTACCAAACCGATCCGAACCGCTGCTGCTTTGAACGCAAACTGAGAGTCCTGCACCGGGCGGCCAGTGGATGGCACGCTTGGGCCAGCGCGATCCGTCGCGACCAAAGCGAAGATCGAGCCAAGGCTCCCATCGTTGGCTGGGACAAGAAGTTCCAACTGGTGAAAATCAGCCCTCTGGCGAACTGGACCAAGAAGGATGTTTGGTCGCTGATTACCAAAGAGAACATTCCTTACAACCCGTTGCACGATCAAGGTTACCCGAGCATTGGATGCCAAGCCTGCACGCGCCCCGTCCAAATTGGCGAAGACGAGCGAGCGGGTCGGTGGACGGGATTCCAAAAGACGGAATGCGGACTGCACACCGCGGATTGACGTAGATCGGTTGCCCCCTGCTCGGAGAATTTTGCGATGGTGATCAACGCTGCCGTTCACTACGCCTGCTTGGCGATGATGGATTTGGCCATGCACAGCAACGACGGGCAACCGGTCCGCACGTCCGAGATCACCTCGCGCCACGACATCCCGGGACCGTATCTGGTTCAGATTCTGCGCACACTGAAGTCCACCGGCTGGGTGCGCGCCGTGCGTGGCGCCCAGGGCGGCTACGTCTTGGCCGTCGACCCCGACTCGATCACGTTGCTGGACATCGCCGAAGCGATTGGATGCACGGAATCCACTGACCGAGGTGACCAACCCATGTCAGACGCGCAGCGCGCCCTGCAACGACGATGGAACGAAGCCTCTGAGGAATCCCGAGCACGTCTGGCTCGCGTCCGTCTGGGCGATGTCATCCGAGAGTGCCAAGACGTCGCCGCCCCGATGTTCTACATCTGAGCGCGTACGCAGACGTCATCGGGTATGTGAGCCGTTTGGGCGTTCGCCCCGGTTGTACATAGGAACAGTGACGTTTCCCGAAACGGTTCCAATACCGAAAGCCCCCTGCAGTACCGATTTGCCAAGCCCTTCTATTCACCCTCCCTCAGAACGTTCGATCAATCAGTGGTGGCTGGCGTCAGGGTGTCGCCCCGGATGGGGCCGTCGTGCTTAGCTCGGGGCGGAAGCCCCGAGAGACTGATACCGGAAAACAAACGGTCGCCCCGGATGGGGCCGTCGTGGGAATGGGGGTTGTCCCTCGCTCACGCGTCGGGTTGTGATTGACGGTCTTGGCCGACAGCCACCACTCGGACGGGCAAGGGTGACTGGTTGTGTGTGTCCGGTTGATCGAACAACCGCGGAGCGGTGACAGTCGACAGCGTCGGGTTTCAACCCGACGTCGCGGATGCCCCCACCTCAATCCAAAGCCGCGGAGCGGCGACAGATCGTTCCTTGATCCGGCCTACTTAGCTCGTCCACCACGACAGGGATTGAACGTGCGTTGCTCACTCCCAAACAAACAACGCCACCGATCCCATGACTTGGAACCGGTGGCGTTCGTTCTTAAAAGTTTGCCTGGGCCAAAAGCGAATCTTACCCGAGCAAGGACAACACGTTTTGTGGGTTCTGGTTGGCCAACGAAAGCACGTTGGTTCCCGATTGAACCAGGATCTGTGCCCGGGTCAAGTTCGCCGACTCTTGTGCAAAGTCAGCGTCACGGATCGAGCTCTCGGCTTCTTCCAAGTTCGCGAGCGTCTCGTTCAAACTCACCAAGTTGCTTTCCAGACTGGTGGCTTGGAATGCACCGAGTCGACCACGCAGGCTGGTGACTTTGTCGATCACTTCGTCGATGACCGAAGCCGCTCCGTTGACATCGTTGGTCAAACTCTTCGCTTGCCCACTTCCCAGTTCGTACAAGCGGCCCGATGCACCACCAAGCTGACCGGTGCTCAAGCTTCCGATGCCCAAACGAGCTTGTTGATTGCTGGTGACGTCCGGTCCCAACTGGAACAACGCTCCACCACCCGTGATCGAGAACGAGAAGTTGGCGGAACTCCCGTTGTCAACGGTCACTTCCAAGTCCAGCGACGACGTGTTGATCGACAACGTGTTGGCACGTCCGTCAGCTTCGACGCCGTTGACGGTGGCCGAGATATCCTGTCCCGTCGCTCGCGCCACGGTCAAAGACGATTCGAAAGTTCCCGAGTCCCCCTCATTGATCACATCAATGTTGATCAACGCTTCCGACCCGTATTCGGTCGAAGTGAACGTCAACGCGCCGGTCTCTGTGCTGGCCGAAATCCCCGTGCTGTCGCTGACCAAATTGATCGCGGCTGCAATCTGATCTTGTCCGGTTCCACCAGCGAAGTTGAACGTTTCGGCTCCCTGGGCTCCGTTGAGCTGAAACACCAAGTCATCCAAAAGCACTTCGCCACCCGTGTTGGCAGTCGTCAGTGGCGACTCAGGAGCAACGAATGCGTTTGCTCCCGAGTTGTTGGTGCTGGTGAACAGGTTGGTGCCTTCCGAGTCCTGGACAGCATCAATGGCGGTCGCAATCGCTGCGTAATCCCGGTTGGTGGACGTTGCGGCCTGCGAGTTATAGGTGACCGTCAGAATCTTTTGCTCCTCGTCAAACGATGCGGTCGCAGCGTCATCGGCCAACGCATCATTCAGGTCCACAAACTCGACCTGAACATTGTTGAATTCCGATCCTTCTACAATGGCATCGACTTGGAAGGCGACGTCCGCCGTGACTCCGGTGGGCAACGCTTGTGTTCCAGCAACCGCAGTTCCCGAAGCAGAGAACCCATCCAATGCGTCGATCAACCCTTGGATCGCAACCGCACTCGCATCTGCGTCAGCTTCACCAACATTCAAAGAGTCACCCGTGAAGTTGCCGGTGACGGTCAACACCCCGGTCGTGTCATCATAGGACACAGCCCCCGTGTTCGAATTGTTGGGATCATCGACGAAGGCGACGCTGGTGAAGCCGTCTGGCCCCACAATATCGATGGCCTCCCCGTTGATGTCCGCAGTCGTTGAGCTGCCAAAGCTGACGGAAGCTTGTGATGCGGCACTGAAACCACCTGTGGTCACCGTCGCTTGGGTGGCCTCCGACTGAACCACCACTTCCACGTCGATCTGGCCGGTGATGCCAAGGTTTGCTTGGTCGATATTGATATCACGGATCGAATCAACGCCGCCCGCAGTCGAAACAAAGTCCAACGAACCATCGAGCAATTTGCGACCTTGGAAGGTCGTGGTCTGTGCAATCCGGTTGATCGCTTCCAAAGAAGAGTCGATCTGCAACTGGTTGGCAGCGATCTCTTCTTGGGACAACGCCCCGTTGTTGGCTGCTTCCACCACCAAACCGCGAACATCGTTGAGCAGGTTGCTGACCTGCCCCAAGGCACTGTCGGCGGTGCTGATGATTTGGCTGGCACGACGGGTGTTGGTGATCGCTCGACCAAGGCTGGTCACTTCGCTTCGCAAGGCCTCACTGGCAATCAAACCAGCGGGATCATCCGCACCACTGTTGATTCGCAAACCCGTGCTCAACCGAGTCAATGCCGTTTGCAAGTCATCGTTGCTAGCCTGCAAGCGGTTTTGTGCAACGAGCGACGAAACGTTGGTATTGATTCTTGTCATGGGTGGCGAACTCCGTTTCCGATTGACTTCAATCCAAGTCGGGAAAGGCCGCAAATCCGCGGTCGTGACTTAGAAGCAAAAATGGGGGCAGCGGCCTCATGCCGCAAACCGGTGATTGATTTCTTCGATCCTATCGTCCGGCTCGCCCCGATGATGGCAATCAAACCGGCTGAATCGCCGCCTGTAGCGGTCGCAGCACGTTGCACAACGAATGATTGCTAGAATCGAGAGAATGCAAACCAATTGCCTGACCGGAATTCTTTGACATGCCAACCTCCTCGAACCCAGCGCTTCCCCGCAACCATACGGATCACTCTCCAGGCACAGGCTCCCTGATTCGCTGTTTTTTCGCGGTGTGGCTGGCCATGGCAGCCTCTCAAGACGCCCGCCCGACACTCGCGCAAGCCACCTCCACCAGAGTCGGTTCGCCATCGAATCAGACCGATCACAAGGATGTCACTCCCGAGTCAATCCGCGAAGCGTTTCGCGAAACCCATCAAGGGTTCAGCAGCGATGAATTGATCCTGCAGGACAAACTTCGAGACGCTTTCCTTCAAGAATTGGGCATCGCTCCCAAACAAGAATCGCAATTTGACGAACAGCGAGCAGCCCTAAGAGCCTTGCTGCAACTTCGCAAACGCGGTGATTTGGATGTGCCAACCACGCAACGATCGAGCGAATCGTCGGCGTCCATCAACGCCGCCATTCCGACCGCTGAGATCGCCATCCGGACGGTCCTTGATCGACACGATGCCATGATCGACGATGTCCTCTGCGACCCCAGAATGCGCACCGAATTGCAGCAAGAAGCCGAACGACTCTCGAAAAACATCTCCGCTGAAACCGTTCGACGAGCGGTTCTACGACTTCGCAAATCAAGGCGGCTTCGTCCCGAACTCGTCCTCCGCGTGGCCGATTGGGATCGAACCGTGACCACACATCCGGTCAACCAACTCCATCTCGAGTCGCTCCCCAACACACCAGGCGTTTACCTTTTTCGCGACTCGACCGGGTACCTCTACATCGGTGAAGCGGTTCGTTTGCGAGACCGTATCGGTGACCACCTCCGTGGCAGCCACAACGCTGGCTTGTCAAAAGTGCTCAGCGATTCCGAAGCCAACCCAGTGACCTTGGAATTGCACGCGTTTCCAAACGATTCACCCGCGAAGAAAATCACGGTCCGGCGGGCTTACGAGAGCGAACTGATTCGCAGCCGCCACCCTCGTTTCAACCTCCAACCGTAGCGTCGGCCCGGCAAGGGCTTCCGTTTGTATCGATTGCAACGATCAGGCTGTCTCGCAGAGACATTCCCAGATTGATTTTTCTACGACGCCCGACCTGATCGCCAAATGCGAACTACGTTGGCGTCTATGAAATCGCTCGTCCCAGCCCTTCTGTGTCTCGCCACGATCGCCCTTGCAGGCGAATCGCCATCCGTCTCGGCCGACTGGTTGGCACTGCCCAGCACCTACACGCACGACGTTGCAACCGGCCAACGCGTCGCTCAGTTTGCTCCGATCGACGCCCCCACCACAGCGATCTCTCAGCCGCTCCGAACCAGTGGTTACACCCACTACCGCAGCACACTTGCCTACGGGCAATCGGCGGACAACTACCACCGAGTCGAAGAGTGGGGCGACCCCGTTCGCCCCTATGGCGAATGGCGTTTTCCATATCGACCTTACAGCACTCCCTATCCGAACTGGGGCCAGCCCTACGGTGGCTTGAACATCGGATTGGGTGGTGGATACGGCTGGAACGCCCCCACACAGTACGGCCCCGGCGCTGGCTTCAACGGACAGGGCTTCAATGGACGGGGCTCCAACGGGCAGGGCCCCAATCCCGGTGGGCCACAGCATGGCGGTCCGGGGACCAATCCAGGTGGACCGGGGCATCCACGCGGCGGCGGACACAACCGTGGCCCGAACCCAGCGGCCGGCACCAACCAGTTCGCTCCCTACCCAACCGGTCAAGGAACGCCGTCCCCAGTGGCACCGTACTAAGACGGTTACTCGCCGACCGATCGCGACTGATCCAAGTCTTTCGCGACCCTGCCAGCGAACGGTTCAGCGTCCACGTTTGGCCAAGAGGCCGTTCATCACCGGCGGCGACATTCGATCAGCGTAAACCAACGCTTTGCCACCCAGGCTCAAGATCACTTCGCTACGCCCACGTTTGATCGCCAGCAACGCTGCCTGAGCAACTCGTGTGGGCGGCCAACTGCCAACACTAGCAGACTTCTGCCCCGGGTCCGTCTCAACCAACGAGTCAAAGAACTCGCTGCGAGTGGTGCTGGGGCTGACCAACGTCACGCCGATCCCATCGCCTACCAATTCGGCTCGAAGCGAATCGTTCCAACCGTGCAGCGCAAACTTGCTGGCACAGTACTCGCTTTTGTCCGGCACCGCTCGGTGCCCCAACACGCTGCCGATGTTGCAGATCACAGGATGCCCTCCTTCCTGAGCCGCCTGACGCAACCGAGGCAGAGCGTCGCGAGTCCAATCCACGGGCGCGAAAAAGTTCACCTCCATCACCCGCCGCATGCGTTCAGGCGATGCTTCCGCGAACGGCCCGATCGCGCCCACGCCCGCATTGTTGACCAACAAATCCAATCGGCCATCGCGAAGCGAATCCGCCGCTGCCATGGCTTTTTCACGAGTGGATGCGTCCGTCACATCACCAACAATGCAGTGCACACGTTCCGGACACGACGTTGCGTTGGCGAGCTCTGTCAACCGTTGCTGGCGCCGAGCGACGGCGACGACATGAGCTCCTTCTTCCACCAACATTCGTGTCAGTTCAAATCCGATTCCACTGCTCGCCCCCGTGACGATGGTCACAGCATCCTCGGGACTCCAAACCTGCTGAAAGGGCAACGGCATGTTCAAGCCACGTCGCTCGAACGCTCGACAGACTCTTCCACAGAATCCTCCTCGGATGGCTTGGGGTCATCTTCCGACGCGGTTTGCTTCCACATTTCAAGCGTCGTGGGTGTCACCCTCAACGCACTGCGATGAACGGTTCCCATTGCCGAGGCTGGCATCCGAACCCGCACGGTGACATGGTCGTTTCCAAACTCACGCGATTCGATTTTGCCTGTTGCGGAGAGAAACGACAGCAGCTTGCCATCGTGATGCGCCACCACAATCTCCACATCCAGAAACTCGCGAGACAGGGCTTCGCCAACCGCTTGAGCCAATGGCTTCAAACCGGAATGCGACCTCGCACTGACAGGAATGGCATTCGGGTAACGATCCAGCACCCGATTCAAAATTCGCGGGCTGGTGATGGCATCAATCTTGTTGAGCACCAACAACGTGTCCTTCGCTTCGATGCCCAGCTCTTCGAGCACCTGATACACCGCGCTGATCTGCTCGAAAACCTGAGGGCTGCTGGCGTCCGCCACGTGCAGCAACAATTCCGCTTGACGAGTTTCTTCCAACGTCGATTTAAAACTGGCAACCAACGAGTGAGGCAAATCGCGAATGAAACCAACCGTGTCGCTGAGCAACACATGCCCCCATTCCGGCAGATGCCAACGTCGCGTGCGAGTGTCCAGGGTCGCAAACAGTTTGTCTTGAGCCATCACGCCGGCATCGGTCAGAGCGTTCATCAACGTGCTCTTGCCCGCGTTGGTGTACCCGACCAACGACACCGTCGGTGAATCCGACCGAGCCGCGACCTGGCGTTCCCGCCTCAGCTCCACGCTCTTCAGTTCGGTCTTCAAATCGTGAATGCGTTTTTGGGCCAACCGGCGGTCAACCTCCAACTGTTTTTCACCTGGACCACGCATCCCCACGCCCATCGACTGACGCGAAAGGTGGGTCCACATGCGTTTGAGCCGTGGCAGCGAGTATTCCAACTGAGCCAACTCAACGGCCAAACGCGATTCGTGCGTTCGTGCTCCGGCGGCAAAGATGTCCAGGATCAACTCCGTTCGATCGATCACCTTCGCATTGATCTTCTTTTCCAAGTTGCGAATTTGAGCGGGGCTCAGATCGTTGTCGAAGACGACCACGTCGGCTTCATGGCGTTCGACCATCAAACGCAGCTCTTCGACTTTGCCTTTGCCCAAATAGGTGGAGTGGTCGGGGGTGGATCGACGCTGAATCAACTCGTCGACCACTTCGGTCCCCGAGGTGGTCGCCAGCCCGTGCAGTTCTTCCAACGGGTCTTCTTCGACCACGGTGTCAGGCAGGATCAAACGAGCCAAAATGCTACGTTCGGGAGCGTCGTCGTGCAGGGTGATGTGTTTATCTGACACGAGGGAGAGGGTGCCTTGGTTGAAAAGGTTGGAAGCGGAGTCGTCGACTCCATTTTACTCTCATAACGGACCCTTCGCACTCGGAAAGGTTCACCGCTCGAGACTGGATTTACTACGTAAAATGTGATGGTAGTGTTGGGCAAACCGGTGAGATTCGTCGCGAACATACTGTAACAACCGCAATGCAAACGCGTTTTTGCTCAGCTTCAAGGGTTCAGAGATCCCCGGTCGAAAAATCTCTTCATCGCGTTTTGCAAGGCTGATCACGGTCGGCGGTTGGATGTCTTGATCTCGAAACGCCGCCATCGCCGCGTTGAGCTGCCCCTTGCCACCATCGATCAACAACACGTCGGGAAACGATTCTTGACGATCCGACAACCCACGAAAACGTCGAGAAACAACCTCGTAAATGCTACGGTAGTCATCGATGCCTTTGACTTCCTGAATGCGAAATCGCCGGTATCCGGGCTTGAACGGCAACCCGTCAATGAATTGGACGAGACTAGCAACGGTTTCGTTCCCACCCAAGTGCGCGATGTCGACGCCTTCGATCACACGCGGCGTCTCTGACAGTCCCAACACCTTCTTCAGGCCAGCCAATCCCTTTTGAGGATCGATGTAAAAGACTTCAGGCTGAGCATTGGTGTCCAAGTCGCCCCGCTCTTCTAAACGCTCGATCATGTTGATCTCGTCGCGAAGCACAGCGGCTCGTTCAAAGTCCAATGCCTTGCTGGCCTCCTTCATCTCGCTTCGCATCTCACGCAGCAGCTTCGTCTTCCCACCATCCAGAAACGTTTGCAATCGCTTGATGTCGCGGCGGTAATCTTCTTTGCTGATTCGAAAGTTGCACGGCGCGGTGCATTGATTGATGCTCGCCAGCAGACACGGCCGAAACCACTGCCACCGCTCGTCGGACTCGCTGATGTCCAGCGAACACGTTCGAAACTTAAAGATCCGCTGCATCACCTGGATCGCGCCGCGCAGAGCCCCCGCGCTGGTGAACGGTCCGTAAAGCTTCACGCCCTTGGACTGCGGTTCCCGGGTCACTTCCACCCGCGGGAACTCCTCTCGCGTGGTGATCATCAGGTACGGAAACGACTTGTCGTCCTTTAGCTCTTTGTTGTTTCGCGGTTGGATGTCCTTGATCAACCGCGATTCCATCAACAACGCGTCGACTTCGCTTTCCGTTTCCACAAAGTCGATGTCAGCGATGTCGCCAATCCAATCGGCCGTGCGAGCGTCCTCGCTGGCAGCTTTCAAAAAGTAGCTGCTCGCCCGCGATCGAAGGTTCTTGGCTTTGCCGACGTAGATCACCACGCCAGCGCAATCCTTCATCAAATACACGCCCGGCGATTGCGGGAACGTCTTGACCTTCCGGGCGGCTTGACGGAACCCTTGGGTGAAATCCTGCAGCACCTTCGGTGAAACCGCCGACTTGGAGGACGCCTCGACATCCGAGGCGGCACTCTCATCGTCGAGGGGTTCGTCATTGACTTCGGTTTCGCGGTCGCTCATTCGTCCCTGTACTGGGGCCCACCCTGTGTTACGAAATTGGAACTGTCATTGGACCGTGCGGCTGTCGCTTTGGCAACAATCAGCCCCAGGATCTGAATTCCAGGCATGAGCGAATACCGGGCCAACCGTTGCAAGCCAAGCCGACTCATTCGTAGCGAATGCCGCGAAGCGGTGGTCCCGTGGGAGCGTTGGCGGAATACGCCGCGGCCGTCCCAGGCAATCCCGGTGGGCGCGTCCAAGGGGCTTCCGCAGCCGGCACGATCGGGCCCGTCGTCGCGGAACTGTATCCCATCGCGCCCGACGCATTGCTTCCGAATCCTCCCGGCGATCCGATCCCCGCCATCTGAACCAAGTCCACTTTGGTCGTGGTGGTCGTCGGCATGGTGAACAATTCCGGATCGCCCGACAACAATTGGTTGACCGTGTAAGAAGCCACTTCCAACTGCATCGCCAGAGGCGGCCCCGCAGCGGGGAACAACTCGATTTTGACACGGTGAGGCAAAACGACGTTGACCGTTTCATTGAAACGGTGGTCCGACGCGACGCTCTTGGCGACTTGACGACCATCCGGGGAATACAAAAACAGATTGGTGATGTATCCCGCCGATGGCTCGATGAACACAACCCGCTGATACATGCCCGACGGCGTCTGCATCGATGTCCGCACCTCGATCAAACCATCGCTCCGAATCACGGGCCCACTGAGCACGGTGGCCGGATCCAGTCGGGCCAACCCAATGGCCTCGATCAACCAAGTCGGGTCCACCGGCAAGATCGCACGGTTGAGTTGCCTCGCGTATTGTTCATGATTCGCGTAGTACAACGTCTGGGTCATGTTGTCCGGGACTTCGAACCAGAACTCGTTCTCGTTGCTGCCCAGATCAATGCCGGCTCCCATGATGATCGGCACACTGGCCTTCATCCGAAATCGTTTTTCACGTTGCACATTGACCGTTGCGTTGAGCTTCGGAACGGCTGGCATCGACAACACGTCGACCTTCGCCGAGTTTGTCGAAAGCTGCTGAATCGCGTCGGTTCGATTGACCGCCGCGGCCAGCTGATGAATGTCAGGGGACGCGTTGAGCACGACAGGCGGAGCCGGAAACGGCGTGTTCGAAACCGCTCGAACGCAACCCGTGGCCAACGACAGCAACCCCATCATCGACATCACGCCGACCCAGGCGAATTGGCGGTCAAGCATGCGAATCAAAGCGGGCAAAGGGAACCTGGAAAGCATCGGCGTCAATTCTCATTCAGGGAGTTCGTCGACGTCACGGTAAATCAGATCGATCAATTCATCTTGCAGTGTTTTGGCTTCGGAAGGCCCAATCCCGACCACCTCGACCTCCATCGTTGACTGGTCCAAATTGGACATCAACAACATCGTCTCTCGTGATTTCTTGGCGGACAGCGTTGCTTCGGCAGCGTCCCGCGAACCCTCTTCGGGTGGATCTTGCTGCGGTGCACCGATCGGTGACCCCGTCGCCGTGGGCTCGATCGTTTTCAGATGCCGTTTGCGGAGCAACAACAAGGCCAGCAAGAATCGACTCTTCGCCGCCGCAGGTTGTCCCGCCATCGATCGCAACAGTTCAACCAACACCTCAGGAGGAGCGATTTCACGCTTCTTCTCCTCCGCTCGCGGCACCCGGTTCTTCCACCATCCGATGGTTTCCTCTGGTGGGCCCGTCCAAGCGTCCGCAGCAATGTCGATCCGCTTGAAGTCCTCGTCGGCTTCCATGACGACCGAATAATAAACCTCGCCAGGTTCCAGCGGACGATCGCCAACGCTGCAGCGCCGGGTGGTTCGGTTGATTTTGTATTCGCCAATCATGGTTCGACCCTAGCAAAGCAAACTTGCCCACCGAAAGGCAGCTTCTGAGCTTGCAGAACGGGCCCCGATGGCGTATTTCGGATTCTCATCAGCGGTCTGCCTTCATCGCGACCGCAGGCTCATTCTCCCGGAATGAGGACACCGCTGAGCCCCGAATCACAATGATTTTTGTGATTCGTTTGCTATGCCAATTGCTTCCGTTGCTGTTTCGGGTCGTTTGATGTCCTCCACTCC
Organism: Rhodopirellula islandica; assembly: GCF_001027925.1. Taxonomy (NCBI): domain Bacteria; kingdom Pseudomonadati; phylum Planctomycetota; class Planctomycetia; order Pirellulales; family Pirellulaceae; genus Rhodopirellula; species Rhodopirellula islandica. The sequence goes on from NZ_LECT01000028.1 coordinate 220,748, forward strand.
TGCTGACGAATCCGGCTCACCTGCCGCCAGCCCCCATCCCGATCCCACCAACTCGGGATCGAAGTCGACCACGTCGACCGTGGTCGTGGCGGATCCCAAACCGCTTTCGCTGCTGGCCACCGCCGGCGTCTTGCATCATGAAGGGATGCGTTGCATCTGTGCTCGCACCGCCGATGCCGTGTTGAAAGCGTTTGAACTGGAATTCACCGAGGACTCATCCGCTCCTCCCACGCTTCAAACGCGACTCGACGAACGCCACCCACAACCCGGTCAGGTCGGGCCGTCCGCCCAGACATCTTCCAAGAGTTCTGAGATCGATCTGCTGATCTGGGATGTCGCCGACGATCCGATGAGCGTGCTGGCGATTGTCCAACAGATCCGTCACCTTCCAGCATTTCAAAACTTGCCGGTCGTGTTGCTGGCGGATTCCAAATGGGCGGGCTTGGAAAAGAAAACCGAAGTCGAGATCGCGCCCACGCATTGCCTCTTCCAACCCATCGACCCCAAATCGCTGATCACCATCGCTCAGCACTTGTTGTGGATGCCCTCTCTGCAAGCCACCCACCGCCAACGCGGCAGCCGCCCCACTCGTCCAGGCTGGGTCACGCTTTGAAGCGGGGACGCCTCTTGAATCTGAAATGATTCAAGAAACCAAGCCATCACATCGGCTTGGGTTCAATCACATCTTCCACCCATGACTTCGCTCGCATCATCGTGGGAAATCCGATCGTCGGGGCGGAGAGCATCGCCACGTGTCGCAAGTCATCCGGCGTGCACCCGGCTTCCAAGGCTTTGCGACAATGCGAGTGAGCTGCGCCTTCCAAGCCCGCTCCCAGTGAAATCGCCAGCTTGACCAGCGCCACCTCTCGGTCACTCAGCGGACCGGACTGGCGAGCAGCTTTGCCCAAGTCCTCGTAAGCTCGCATGTACTCCGGATGGTCGGCGTGCATTTGGCGGTAGCGTTTGGGAATCATGTTGTCTCCGCGTCAAGAATCGCTTGGGTCAAAGATTGCATTGTGGCCGACGAAGCGATCGCGTCGACTCGCCATCCCAATTCGTGAACCGCTTCCGCGGTCAGTGGACTGATCACCGCCACCTTGGTGTCTCCAATCGATTCGCCCAACCAACGATGAACGTTCCGTGCCGTCGCCGGACTGGTCAATGTCACCCAGTCCAACGGTTGCTCGTTCAATTTGGCTCGTGTGATCGGATCCATTTCCGGCACGTCTCGATTTTGATAGGCGACCACTTCGCAAACGTTCGTCCCGAGGCTTCGAAGCCCATCGGCGACGACATCCCGTCCGCGTTGGGTTCGCACGATCAACGTGGAACGCAGGGAAGGCTGGACCTGAAGCAACGTTTCCAGCAACGCGTCGGCATCAAACGTTTCCGGAATCCAATCCGCTCGCAGGTGAGAGGCGGCCAACACCGCGGCCGTCGCATCACCGACCACCGCGATTTTGAGTCCGCCCAGGCAACGCAAATCGCGGCCTTGCTCCCACAACCGATCCAAAAAGAACTTCACGCCGTTCCGACTGCTGAACACCAGCGAATCAAACGAGTCAATCTGCTCGATCGCAGCATCCACGTCCGACCAATCATCGGGCGGAGCAATTTCAATGGCGGGCTGAACGATCACATTCGCCCCCAGTTCTTCCAGCGGTCTGGCCAAGGCCTGGGCTTGATCCCTCGGCCGCGTCACCAAAACACGCTTCCCGGAGAGCGGCCGACGACTGAACCAATCCATCGACTCGGCCAATCCCGTGACTTCACCGACAATCGTGATCACAGGCGGCCGAAACTGACTGGCGGGAGTCAGATGACCAGCGACCTCGTCCAAGCGGCACTGGATTTTCTGCTGATCGGGCAAACTGCAACGCCGGAGGATCGCACACGGTGTTTTCGGATCCTTGCCGCCCGCGATCAACGCCTCCGTCCATTGCTTGGCCGTCGTGACCCCCATGTAAATCACCAGCGTGCCAGGAAATCTCGCCAATGCCGGCCAATCCAAGTCCGATTTCGCCTTGCCCGGCTCTTCATGCCCGGTGACCAGAGCCACCGCCGATGCGATCCCGCGATGGGTGATCGGAATTCCCGCGTAGGACCCCGCCGCCAAGGCCGCCGTGATTCCCGGAACGATTTCAAACGGGATGCCCTCGGCCTTCAACGCGTTGACCTCTTCGCTGGTCCGAGCAAAAACGGCCGGGTCGCCCCCTTTGAGCCGCACGACATGCCGCCCCGCTTGAGCATGCCGGAGCATCTCGGCGATGATCTCGTCCTGCTTCCAAATTCGCGATTGCCCGTGTTTTCCAACGCTTTGGTGGACCGCTTGCGGGGCGTGGACCAGCATCTCGACGTTGCTCAGCCCGTCGTACAGCACGACGTCACATTCCTGCAGACACTCCTGACCGCGAAGGGTCAGCAATCCCGGATGTCCCGGACCAGCCCCCACCAATGCGACGAATCCAGACGATGTTTCAGAAAGAGAGCGTTCAGAATTCAAGGAGTTGCAGCTTTGACGCGATAAATGGGTTGGAAAACAAGATTATGGAACTTCTCCGTTGACCTGGACAGTCGGCTGATTGCACGTCATACTCCTCGATTCCAAATTTTGACCAATTTGATCCGTTCCCTACCATTGCGTGTCCGCCGGACACTCCGAGCGAAATGCCAAACACTTCAAGCGCCTCGAAACGTCTGCGTCAAAACGAAAAACGTCGTTTGCTGAATCGTGCCACCCGTACAAACATGCGTTCGACGATTCGTCGTGTCCGTGAAGCTGTCGACAACAACGATTTGGAGACCGCCAAGAACGAGTTCAAAATCGCTCAAAAGAAGCTGGATCGTGCCGCAGCGAATAACTTGATCCACAAGAACGCTGCCGCTCGCACCAAGAGCCGCTTGAACAACTTGATCAAGAACGCCGCTCAATCTGCCTGATCCAGGCCAACCACCGGCGAGGTCGCGAATTCCGCTGACTCGCCACTTGGTTTGAGACAAACAGCCTTCGAAAGGTCCTGATTCAAACAGGACCTTTTTCGATGCGCAGTCAGAATGGTCTCCAACGCAGGATAAATCGCAGCGGACCGCAGATCTGCCCCCTTGGGTCGAGCCTCTGGCCCAAACCACTCGCCTGACGGCTTCGACCTGCCCGACCAACGGACCAATGCTCAAACGTCTTGGCCTGCTGCAGCCAAATCCTCGGCAACCAACCCCTTGCCTGCCAACTCTTGCGTTCGCTGCTGCCAAATGTGCCTCGGCACCCAAACCGACAGCAGCACCGCCGCAACGACGGACGTTGCCAGCCCCAACCAACGAGTCAGACTGGAATCAGCCACCCCGGCGACTCCCGACTCGGCAACCGAACTCATCGTTTCGGTCGCCATGGCCCCGCAATGCACCCACAACAACTGCGGCCCCGCGGCCAGCAACGCGGCGGCCAAGTAGGGCACCTGACGCGCTCCGGCCGCCCCCATCGAGTAGCTGATGATCGTGGTCGGGATGGGTGACAGCCGGACCAACAGATGCATCCCCAGATTCGCATCGCGAGCAGTCGAACCGATCACCCGCAATCCCTCTCGCCAGGACGCCTCCGATTCCACCTCCAGCGTCGACCCCGGAGAGGATCCATCGTTCTTGGATTCACTCCCATCAGAACCGCCGCCCAAGGACCACTTTCCGAGGTGGTAGTTCACCCACGCCGAAACAACCGCCGTGGCCGCCAACGTTGAACCACCGACCATCAATCCAAACACCGACCCAGCCGCGATCGACACAAATGTCTTGGGAACAAACAAACACATCGCCAACGTCCCCAGCATCACAAACGCGACTGGCCCCGCTTCGCGTCCCATCGCCAACCATTCACTGGCCAACTCCGTGCCAACGCCGCTGACCAACCCGCCGACGCCGACCACAATCAACAACACAGGCAACAACCGCCTCGCGATCTTTGCTGAATGGTTCAAAACGGACGTCACCCCAATCCCTGCAAGACTCCGTTGCTGTCGCCGAAGCTTTCGGCATTCGCCCCCATCTGTTTCATCATCCACAGATAAAGATTGCACAACGGCGTGCCATTTTCATACCGCACGTGCTGACCAGCCCGAATCCGCCCGCCACCATTTCCGGCCAACAGGACCGGCAGGTCATCGTGGTTGTGGCGATCCCCGTCACTGATCCCGCTGCCGTACACGATCATGCAGTGATCCAGCAGCGAACCATCGCCCTCGCGAATCAGCTTCAATCGAGACAACAGGTAATTGAATCGCTCCGCATGGAATGAATTGATCTTCGCAATCTCAGCTTGCTTGTGCTCGCTTTTGCCATGGTGCGAAAGCTCATGGTGCCCTTCGTTGACGCCAATCTCTTTGTAAGCCCGATTGCTTCCTGCATTGGTGAACATGAACGACAAAATTCGCGTGCTGTCGGTTTGATACGCCAACGCCACCATGTCCATCATCAAATCGCTGTGCCGAGACAGCTCCTGAGGCACACCGCTGGGTCGCGGGTAATCCGGCACGCCTTCTTCCGTCAGCCCTAATTTTTCGGCACCGTCGAGTCGCTTCTCAACATCCCGAATGGAATACAGGTACTCGTCCAATTTGCGCCGATCGACGATGGGCAGGTGAGCATGCAAACGCTTCGCATCCTCGGAGACAAAGTCCAGGATGCTCTTTCGATACTTCTCACGCTCGCTCTTTGCTCGTCGCGTTTCCTTGATGGTTTGCCCCGCGAACAAGCGATCGAACAAAGCCCGCGGATCCGTCTCCTTGGCCATCGGATTCGTTGGCCCGCGCCACGACATGTTCGATGCATAAGCACAACTGTAGCCACTGTCACAATTGCCAGCCTGACTGCTCGCTTCCAACCCCAATTCCAAAGAAGTGAACCGGGTTCGATCGCCCACATACTGCGCCGTCACCTGATCGACCGAGACGCCGTTTTGAATGTCAGCGCCGTTGGTCTTGCGAGGGTGAGCGCCGGTCAAGAACGCAGCCACACTGCGCGCGTGGTCACCGCCTCCATCGCCGTGAGCCCGAGCCCCATCGAGGGTCAACCCAGACAGAACGCTGATCGAATCTCTGTTCTCCGCCAACTTCTGCAAGGTCGGCGTCAGCTCAAATTCGCGTCCCTCTTTCTGGGGCGTCCAAGCGGGCATGTGCATGCCATTGGGAACATAGAAAAACCCCATCCGCAACGGCGGCGGCCCACCATCAGCAGCGGCCGCCAACAGCCGCGTCGGACTCATCACATCCAACAATGGCAATGCCAGCGAGGTCCCCAACCCACGAAGCACAAAACGTCGCGACAAAGTACGAGGCGAATGACTCATGGTTCTCGATAACCTTGCTTCTGAAAAGGATCGCTTTCGATGATCGCGGCGATCAAGTATGCGAATTTGTAATCGTGTGCGCGAACATCGGCCGTGATCTTGTCGAGTGCACACTTGTCATAATATTCGGTCCCACGCCCGAGGGCGTAGATCAGCATCTTCTCGGCCAAACACCGAACGAACTGCTCGCTGCGCTGCGTCGTCAACAAGTCTCGCAACCCATTGATCCCATCAAACGAAGTTCCATCGGGCATCAATCCGCTGGCGTCGATCTCGTCCCGCCCATCGCGTGTTCGCCAACGGCCAACCGCATCAAAGTTCTCCAGCGCAAACCCCAGCGGGTCCATCATATTGTGACACGCGGCGCAGGCTGGGTTCGACCGGTGCTGCTCCATGCGTTCTCGAAGCGAACCGACCAACTTCCCCTTCTCAAGTTCCGGGATATTGGGCGGTGCCGGTGGTGGTGGCGTGTTGAGCAGATTGTCGAGGATCCACTTGCCGCGTTTCACCGGACTGGTCCGAGTCGGGTTGCTGGTCACCGTCAACACACTGGCGTGCGTCAGCAACCCGCCTCGCGGCGTTCCCGACAACGACACCTTGCGAAATTCACTGCCCCGCACGTCATTGATCCCATAGAACCGCGCCAAGGCTTCGTTCATGTAAGTGAAGTCCGCACTCAACAGTTCCGTGACCGGCAAATTGTTTCGCATCACCTCCGAGAAGAACATCAACGTTTCAACCCGCATCGCTTCGCGAACCTCCTCGTCAAACCCTCGATAAATGCGAGTGTCCGGCTGCACGATTTCCAAGTTGCGAAGCTGCAACCACTGCGAAGCAAAGTTATCCACGAAGCGACTCGCCTTGGGACTCTTGATCATCCGCCCGACTTTCTCAAGCAACATCCGGCGGTCACGTAACTGGCCGCGATGTGCCATCCGCAAGAGCTCATCGTCCGGCATGCTGCTCCACAAAAAGTACGAAATTCGCGTGGCCAGCTCGTACTGATTCACCAGCGGCATCACACCGTCCGGCCCCGGTTCCCGCGGTCGCTCGACTCGAAACAGGAAGTACGGCGAAACCAGAACAGCCTGCATCGCGACCTGCATGCTCTCCTCGAATGACCCCTCGTTTTCATGCACCTGCGTGGCTAGCTCAACCAATCGCCCGAGCTCCGACTTGCCAATCGGCCGTCGATAAGCCCGGCTGGCAAATCGCCCCAACACCGCTTTCGCGGCTCGCTCAAATTCCTGGTCGTTGCCCGGGGTTTCAAACAACAGCACTCGATGAGTCGTTGGCAGATCCGGAGACGAGGCAAACTGACTGCGTTGCTCCACGCCACTCACCTTCACATGGTGAACGTGCAGGTTGCGATCGATCTGATCCTTGACATAGAAGTCATTCAGAAACGAGATCTCGATCTGACGCGTGCCTTTCCCCAACCGAAACGCAACCGTCTTTTCCGTGGGCTCACTCTCCTTGACCTCCACCGGAATGACACGACGTCCATCAGTGACTTCCACGCGGACCGGTTCGTCTCCGCCCTGGTCTCCGCTGAGAGACAACACAATCGTGTAGGTCCCTCGAAAAGGAGCGTCGAACTGCAACGTGACCGTGCCATTGGAGGACATCACCAGGTGGCTGCGGACGTTGAACTTGTCCGCCCCAATCAACGTCGCGGGAGAACGTTCCAACTCAAACAATTCAGGCGGTAGCGGCGTGTAAATCGCTTCGCCCATGATCGCTTCGGCCGCATCGAGGTACTTCTCCATCAACAACGGCGGCAGCGACAACACATCACCGATGTTGTCGAATCCGTAGCCAACGTCATCGCCCGGAAAATCGTCCGCCAGTGCATAATCGACGCCGACCAAATCTTGGATGGTGTTGCGATACTCGGCACGATTCAGCCGCCGCAACGCGACCTTGCCAGCGTTCGGATTTTGCACGCAGTCGATCGCATTGGCCAACTCGTCAATCAGCTCGACCATCCGAGCCCGACTGGACGGATCCATCACATCGGAATCCGCCGGTGGCATGGTGCCCAAGCGAACTTGCGCGAGCGCCCGCATCCAATGATCACGGCCTTTGACAATCTCCAACGCCGTGTCGTCGGCCTCCAACGACACGCCGCCTTCGCCGTCTTCCAGGCCATGGCAGTCGTAGCAGTAAGTCCGCAACAACGGCACCAACTGTTCGCGGAACATCACCTCGCTGGCGAGATCATCTGCCATCAAAGCAGTGCCGCTGCCCCCGAAACAAACGATCACCCCAACAGCGAAAACGAGCAAGCCTCGTGGTTGGATTCCGAGCGAAGACGAAGCATGCCCCCGCAGGCGTCTTGAGCCAGGGCGAGCAACACGATCAATGGACACTGTTTGCATCCCATCATTTTACCAAGCCCCGAGTGACGAGCGTGCACAATCCGACGGCGAATTGCTCCCCCCGCTGCTGGCAAAGTCATCTCAATCCGACGATTCGCTACAACCGCCCGCCCTCATCTGGCACGGGATCAAATCCTGTCGTCCCTTCAGGACTGCCGACGCCGAGTTGCCTCGTTATCCCTGAGCTGACGCTCAGGGCTACACCATGCCGCCACTTCGTGGCTGAAACAGCCAGCGGTCGCCTCATTTCCCCAAGGAGCCCGGAAAGTGGCTGGCACCTTACGCGCCTAGTCCGGAACGGACGACATGTTGTCGCCACGGGTGCCAACCCGTGGATCGAATCGCAAAACCATTCCACCAAGCCCTGCAGGGGCGACAGGCGTCGATTGCAAGGCACCTCCTGCCGTCCCTTCAGGACTCCCGACGCCGAGTTGCCTCGTTATCCCTGAGCTGACGCTCAGGGCTACATCATGCCGCCACTTCCGTGGCTGAAACAGCCAGCGGGTCGCCTCATTTCCCCAGGGAGCCCGGAAAGTGGCTGGCACCTTACGCGCCTAGTCCGGAACGGACGACATGTTGTCGCCACGGGTGCCAACCCGTGGATCGAATCGCAAAACCATTCCACCAAGCCCTGCAGGGGCGACAGGCGTCGATTGCAAGGCACCTCCTGCCGTCCCTTCAGGACTCCCGACGCCGGGTTGCCTCGTTATCCCTGAGCTGACGCTCAGGGCTACACCATGCCGCCACTTCGTGGCTGAAACAGCCAGGGGTCGCCTCATTTCCCCAGGGAGCCCGGATAGTGGCTGGCACCTTGCGCACCTAGTCCGGAACGGACGACATGTTGTCGCCACGGGTGCAAAACCGTGCCACCAAGCCCTGCAGGGGCGACAGGCGTCAATTGCAAGGCACCTCCTGCCGTCCCTTCAGGACTCCCGACGCCGGGCTGCCTCGTTATCCCTGAGCTGACGCTCAGGGCTACACCATGCCGCCACTTCGTGGCTGAAACAGCCAGGGGTCGCCTCATTTCCCCTGGGCGGGAAGGTGGCTGGCACCTTACGCAGTGCCTACGCACCTAGTCCGGAACGGACGACATGTTGTCGCCACGGGTGCCAACCCGTGGATCGAATGGCAAAACCATGCCACCAAGCCCTAGAGGGGCGACAGGCGTCGATTGCAAGGCACCTCCTGCCGTCCCTTCAGGACTCCCGACGCCGGGCTGCCTCGTTATCCCTGAGCTGGCGCTCAGGGCTACATCATGCCGCCACTTCGTGGCTAGATCTTCGACCTAAATAGCGTTCCCTGGGCTGCCGCTCAGGGCTACATGATTCCGCCACTTCGTGGCTGACACAGACTACGGCTGCGATCGGCGTCCGCGTAAACGCGAGATGACGGATGGAAGTTTGGCGGCGAGCGAGCGACGCTGTGGCGGGTCGTGACACGCTTCCAACACGGAAGGATCCATTCCCAGTTCTTGATTCGATTCTGGCTGGTGAGCCACCAAGTAGAACGGTTGCTCGGCAACGACCTCGCGCCCGTCGGCCAGGAAGACTCGCACCCGAATCTTCCAGTGGATTTGCATCAGGTGGCCCTGATAGCTCAGCGGCGAAGCGGGCAAAACGCACTGGATTCCGTTTCGCTCCTTCAACTGAATGTTCTGCAGATCCGAGTGGTCGTAGCGTTGGAAATAATGGACACCGAGATCCTCATCCCCTTTGCCCTCGGTGTGCCAAAGCACCGAAATTTCGACGCTTTCCAGTTCACTCAAATCAACCCGACTGATCCGCCAACCCGCTTTCAGTTGACACCCCGCTGCGTAGGCCCCGTCGTCACGACAGACCGACACATTCACCGCGGGCTGTCGGGAGGCGACATGAGCGGCGGATGGACGAGCAGCGGGAAACTTCGGCAGAACGATGGCCACGGACGGGACTCTCCAGAGACAAGCAGTCGCCACCTGACAACGTTGTTGGTTGCAGCAAAAGAGTGCATCACGTTTTCAGGGAGCTCGAACGACAATTGTTGTTCCCAGGGCCCGCGGGGGTCAACACGAACCGTCTTTTCTTTCAACAATTCTTGCCGCAACGCCACATGATGATCGCTGCGAACGTCCGTGCCCTGGCGAAAAAACGATTCTTCTTCGCAAACCAGCTCGATTTTCAACCATTTTAGCCGCATCTTGCCCATTTGCGAAACAAACAGCTCGTACTGACCACCGGGCTGCAGCGGGTGATCGCTGATCTCAACGACCGTCGCCCCGACCCCGGCAACTTTCCGGACCTCCCTCAAAAACACTCGCAGCGACCAGACCGCCACACCGGAAAACGGAACCATCAGGAAAGCCAAAATGGGCCGCGGCATGCCATACCACCACCCCGAGATCACCACGGCCAACAGCACCAAACACAGGCAATTCCAACCCAAAGCCAAGGCGGCCGAGCCAAACACACTCATCCGCCCGGTCGAAATCGAAGCCAGCCGAAACCGGAGTCGCTCCCCCGGACTCTCGTTCAGAACCTGACGCCGCGGGACTGTCGGCAACTCGGGAAAATCCTGTGCGTCGAGTTCGGGTTCGAACGGTTGCGAAGACTCTTCCGACGCCGATTCTCGCCCGGCCAACGAACGAGTCTCATCGATCGCCCGTTTGCGACTGGCGGAAATGCGTTCCTGGCTGAATCCAAGATGCAGCAAGCGGTACCCCAGCCCGATCACTCCCGAGGCGATGGACGCGACAGAAACAACCGCAACCACCCAGCGCCCCCATCTTCCACCGCCCTGGGTCAGATTGGACTCCAAAACCCGGCGGGCTTCTTCTGGCAGATCGATGCCGATCCGTGACATCATCACGGATGAGACCACCACCAGGGCCAGCACGAACACGCCCAGAAGAATCAGGCACAAATAGAACGCCAATTCCCCCAGCACACCACGCAATGCCCCGGTTCGCGAACGGCGTCCCCGTTTCTTACTCCAGGGACGCAGCAGCGTTCTCGACCAGGATCGTCTCACCAAGGCCTACCGTCGCAATCAGATGGTGGCCGAAGCGGCCTGTCGGCCCGGACGATAAAACCCAAGTTGCTCGAGGGCGTCGTAGACTTCTTCGAGAGTCTTTTCGCCGAAGTTGCTGATTTTCAGCAAACGTCGCGGTGTCGCGTTGAGCAGGTCACGGACCGTCAAAATGCCGGTCTCTTCCAGACAGTTCGTGGTCCGAACGGTCAAACCCATTTCCGCGATGCTCAAATCGAGACGTTCACGGCGCAGACGGGCTTCTTCCTCAGCCTTGCTCAATGGAATGCGGGTCTTCATGAGAATCCTTTCACGAAAGGGTGCAATGGCGACAAAAATTGTGCAGATCGTCTTGTAAAGATAACCAATTCGTACGCCCTGACAATGCCAACGACTGGCAATCTTGAACACTCTTTCCACGGCCGCGGCTCACGCCAATCAACGCCGAGTGTGCCAGTCAGACGTGCCATAACGCGTCCTTAACAATTCATCCGCGTGCTCTTCGATGGACTCCACCGCAGTCGCGCCGGGCATTTGCGAGGCACCAAATTGCACTGCCAAATCCGAAATCAAACGCGTCACATCGATCTCGATGTTGCCAATGAACTCCCGATGACGCCGTTGCTGACGGTACTCCGGTTGCCTCGGGGCAAAGTCCAAACAAGAGTCGATCAAATCAAGATCGGAACCGATCAAGATCGTCCCGTGATAGAGCAGGTGATGTCGGGCCACACGCAAACTGTTGCCGGAGAACTTTCGGTTTTCAAACGTCAAGTCGCAGATGCCTTTGCGTTCCGCTGCGGGCAGTTGACATTGAACCGCCGCGAGCACCCGCTGCATCACATGATCATGAGCCACATCGATCTTTCGGATCGATGTCTCATCCAGCAACCTCAGCACCACGCTGTACATCCAACATCCCGGACCGCCAACCACCGAGGCACCACCGGTGCAGCGACGCAACACTTCGATCCGCTGTTCCTCGCACCAGGCCCGGTTCACTTCTTCGTTGATCTTCGAACTTCGCCCCAGGACAACGGTCGGGCGGTCAAACTGCCACATCCGCAAGGACTCGGTGTCGATCACTGTGGCCTCGTCGTCCTCCACGATTTGGTCCGCCCACTGCAACATTGCTTCGTCACGTGCCAGTTGGCGGCGACCGAACTGGCACGGGGCCTGCTCCGAGGAATTTTCGCGGGGCTCGTCCTTAAAGTTCAACAACTGCATTTTCGGCTCGCAACGATTCGATCAACGGCAGCGTCAACACTTTCCAAACGGCCACCAAACCAGCCAACGTCCCAAACAACAAAATCGCCAGCAAGATCCCCAAGGGCTCCGCGATTGGCATTTTGGCCCCAGTCAGCCAAGCGTACGGCAACACCGCCAACATCGCCGTCACAGCCCCACACCCAATGCCGATCGCCAGCAAGAAGGTGTTCTCGCCAAGCACCAACGCCGCCAGTCGTTGCCGTGTGAACCCCACCGCACGCATCACAGCCAGTTCGCCACGGCGTTCCAAAACACTCCGCAATTGAGCGACCGCCAAACCAATCGTTCCCAGCAACAATCCCAACGCGCCCAAACTTTGGAACGTTCGCAGGTAAGTGTTCTGGACAGCCAGCAAACCAGCCAAGACTCGGTCCGCCCGCTGGACATCCATGCCGGCATCAACAAGCCGCGATTCCAACACCTCTGCGATCTCGTCCACCTCCTCGTCACGGCTCGTTGGGTCGGCCGGTGTTCCAGCCGACGCATCAGCTCCCTCTTCCATCGCGAAGAGGAAGTACTGGTAACCCGTTGAACTAGGAAAGACGCTCTCAAACGCTCGCTCACCCACAATCAGTTTGCCTTGCAACACCGATCCCGCCAGCAGTCCCACCACACGAAAATGCACGTCGCCGCGTCCGTAATCGAAGGCCTTGACCTCACCGAGACCGCCACGCATCTGCAGGCTCCACATCGCGGTGTTCTGATCGATCACAACCGGCACCGGATCTTCCAACGTTCCTGTCGCCACAACGTTCAACAATTCCCAGGTCGCATCGGATGTCTCGCCCTGCCGACTCGCCCAACCAAACCCGTCCAGTGAATCGTCCTCGGACAACCCAAGGACGGTCGGCCGCATGGCTTGGTAAAGGTTGTTGCAACTCGCGTCGTCTCCCCCTTTCATCCGAAACGGAACCACACGCACGTCCTCGCGGCTGAACCGCTCAGCATCTCGGCCCAGCAATTCAGCACGCACATCGTCGGCACGCAAATCTTGATGAAGCGGTTGAGCCGTCTGCCCAATCAAATCAAATCCGCCAGTGCCTTCCCTCGTCGGCGACAAACGAAACACACTGATCGACAGAATCAGGAAGGCGGCCGTCGCAACCAATCCGATCGCGAGCGTGCTACGCAGAGGACTGCGGCGTGCGTTTGCCATCGCCAAGGAACTCAACGCCCCCCCCCCCAGCCCTGGAGTTCGCATCGCGTGGCCAGCGTCGCTTGCATCACCGCGTCGACGAAGCGATCGATGGACGCCAATCAAGATCGCCACCAACAACAACATCCCGGCGCCGACAAAACCGCCCGCCGCTTGCTGGCCGCCGCCCATCGCTCCCGCGATCGCGGCCACCATCGCCAAAACGGTCAAACCAATGGCAAACCACCTCGAACCGTTCCCACCGCTTCGCTGGCTGGCCTTCGCACCGCCGCTCAACGCCTGCGACGAGTTCATCGTGCGTCCGCCAACCAAAGCCGCTGGATTCAATCGCAGCAGAAAACGCAGCGTCCATGCGGCGGTCAGCATGCACACCAACCATCCCAAGATGCCACCCAACGCGATCGACATCGGGGTCGCATGGAACTGCAAAAACGGCACCGTCACCGCTCCCACCCACCATGACTTCAGCGCCCACAAAACCGCCCACGCGTAAGCCACTCCGCCGGCGATTCCGATCAACGTTCCGATCGCAGCAGTCACGGCGGTTTCACCGAGCGCGAGCTTCATGACTCTTCGAGGTGTGAAGCCTACCGCCAGCAACGTGCCGAACTCACTGAGTCGCTGGAGGACGCCCAATCGCAACAGCAACGCGATCAACATCATCGCCGCCAAAATCACGAAGAAGGAAAGAGCCAAGAACAACCCATCAAACGGTGTCGTCCCCTTGGATGCAGCCAACTGTTCCGCTCGGATCGATCGCGGGGTCCATCCCAGTTCGCCTTGCACGCTTCGTGTGGCGGCCAAGATCTTGGCGCGCAAGCCCGGCATGTCAGCGGCCAAACTCGCATCGATTCGCAATCCCGTCGTCTTCCCGAAACGGCTGCCAAAAATGGTTTGCCCGGCACCCAATGGCAGGAACGCCTTGGGAGTCAGCCGTTGCTCGTTCCAATAAGCGTCGTCCTCACGCTCGATCTTTCGATCCAACTGAAACGGGAGATCCCAATCACCAATCGAATCTTGATCGGTCACGCCAGGCACATCCGGTGTCAACGCGAGATCGTTGTATGGAGTGATCGGCCCATCAAACACCGCTTCGCGATTCCGCCGGTAAGGCTTGCTGGGAATGGTCAGCGGAACGATCTCGGTCACCACCGCATCAAACGATCGTTCAATCTCGCGGCCATCCTCGACTTCTGGTTCATAAAAGAACACTCGGACCTGGTCACCGACCTTGGCACCCAATCGCTCTGCCGTCCAATCATTCAAAACAATGGGCGTCTCACCCGGGTCCGTCGCCAGTGGTTGCGGCAACGAATAATCCAGCGACAACGTGGGGCCATCGTCCAAAGCCGACAAGGTGCTGTACGGAACCGAGTGGGATTGTTCGTTGACGACGACCTCGCCGGTTGCCGGATCGACCTTTTCAATCGCATTGGCAAGGTAAGTCATCACCGGCGTGACCGTGCCCTCCGGCAAGGCATCCATCACCGCCTGGACCGCATCATCCTTCAGCAGCAGGTTCTCGCTGGTCAGGGACACGTAATCGATGATGGGTTCGCCACCGTCTTCCCCGCCGCGCTGAATGTGTTGCAGATTCCAACCCAACGTCTCCAGCGACCAACCAATTTCATCCGCCGAAATTTCACGGGTCAAGAAAATCGCGTTCGCTTGCCCATCCCGGTCCAAGACATCCGCGATGACCTCCCGAGATGCGAAGACCGTCTTGGGTGCCGCTTGATTGGGCGACAGTGAAAACCGCCCCAACCCAGTGTCTGGCACGATGGCGGCGACCTTCATGCGAGGCAAACCTTCGCTCTGAATTTCGCGACGCCCGAGTGGACTGTCCGCCGGCACCGCCCCTTCAACTGGCAACCGCAAGGTGACCTGATCACCCACTGCCACCTTCAGCTCTTCCGCGGCAGCTTGGTTCAAGACCACGCTTTGTTCGCCCGGCATCGCACCGGGCTTCATGCCGGTCACGTCCAAGTCCCAAAACGAATCCTCAATTCCCAAGACCTGAACACCACCAATCCGCCGTTGTCGATCCGAACCTTCGACATCTGCTTCCACACTGCCACCAGGAAACAAAATGACCGGCGTCGCAAACGAGTCCTTCTCCGTCGTGTCACCCGACACGTTCCCGTCCGCCTCAACGGGCTCACCTGCGAGGGACAACTCCGCGAGCGGAAAAAAGGCTCCAGGTGAGACGATCGATTCAATTTTCCCAAGCCGCTCCACGGTCAAGGATCTCAAACTGCCACGCATCGAATCGCCGACCAACAAGGCTCCCGTGATCACCGCGGTCGCCGTCGCAACCCCCAACGCCACCGCGACCGTCACAGCTTGACGGTGACGAAGTGTCGACAGGATCAACGAGACCAAAGAAACGGATCGAGCGGGGGATGCCATTGGTTTCCGGGGGCGGGGGGTGTCAACGGTCGTGACGAATGAACACGCATCGCGGTCCAAAGTGCCTGGCGTGTTCGCCGGACGACGATAACACGACAGAGTTTGGTTTCGAGTGCGCCCCACAAGTTTGTAGGTTTCCCGACCGTCTGTCCACGCATGCCTTTGCAACGCCACCCGTCATCGCTGTGCGTCGACCATCGCTTTCGCGGTGGCTGGGCTGGCATGTTCGCGTTTTCCAGCGTGGCTCTCGCACTGACAATCTCATCCCTGGGATGTCGCTCCAACCGCCCCACGCCTGATCAACGCCTCGCATCCGCAGCCCAACTGGGAACACCCTCTGCCACCCAGGCGTCCCCCAGCACCAGTGACAAAGCCAGGAATGGCGTCTTCCAACCGTCCCCCACTCATCTCGGCGATCCCTTTGCCGGAAACCAGAACGCGCGGCGACCGATGCGATTGGGCTCCGCCGATCACACCCGCCTGGCAAGCGTCTCCAACCAATCCGCCACTGCATCGCGGACACCGGTCGAGGCAGCGTTCTCCAAGCAGACTTTGAATCCCACGAAGGCACCCGAGTTCTGGGACCTGACCGAAGCCGAGATGATCGCGTTGGCTTTGCAACACAGCGATGTCATCCGGTCGCTTGGCGTGCGAGTTCTCGAAGCACCGGCCTCGGTCACCACGGCGTACGACACCGCCATCCAAGCCTCCGACCCGATGTTCGGCCCACAAGCGGCTTTGGCAGAATTCGATAGCCAACTCAATGCCTCGCTGACCACCCAAAACAATGACCGCGTCTTCAACAACGCGACGTTGGGAGGCCAAGTCCAAGAACTGCTTCAGGACTACGCTCAATTCCAATCCGGCTGGACCAAGCGAACCACCTGGGGCACCCAGTGGGACCTGCAATCGATTCAGCAGTACGACAGCAACAACCGAGCGGGCAACTCGTTCCCAAGCTACTGGGAAACGCAACTGGAACTGGGAGTCCGGCAACCGTTGCTGCAAGGAGCTGGGCAAACCTTCAACCTGATCGCGGGCCCCAACGCACGACCGGGACTGAATTTCTCAAACGGGATTTGGATCGCCCAGATCAACACTCAAATCAGCCAAGCCGATTTTGAAATCCAATTGCGGGACTACTTTCTCGAACTCTACACCACGTACTGGCAGCTTCAGCGACTCTATCATTCGTACGCCAGCATTTGCCATGCTCGCGACATTTCGCACGAGATCTGGCAAACGGTTCTGTCAAAGCAACAGTCCGGACTGATGGGCGGCGAGGCTTACAAGGAAGCCCAAACCCGAGCCCAGTACTATCGCTACCAACGCGAAGCCGAGATTGCACTGGGCGGCAGCGCAGGCGACACAGGAATTCGCAACGCGGAACGAACACTCCGGCGGATGATCGGCCTGCCCATCGCGGATGGCAGATTGCTGAGACCAGCCGATGGATTCACGACCGCCCCCTTTGAATTTGCAATCCAAGACAGCGTTGCCCGCGGGTTCCAGCACCGAACCGAACTCCGACGCCAACGCCTCCAAGTCCAGCAACAAAACCTCCGGCTCGTCGCGGCCAAGAACTTCTTGCTCCCACGATTGGACATGATCGGTCGCACCCGAATGCGAGGGTTTGGTGACGATCTGACCGGCGGAGGACCGCGATTCGCCAGCGCCGCAGACGACCTTTTTTCGTTGGACCACACGGAGTGGGAATTCGGTGTTGAGATGGGCGTGGCCCCTCAACGTCGGCAAGCGAAATCGGCCGTCCGAAACGCCACCCTGCAACTCCATCGCGAACGCTCCATCCTGGAGGAGCAACAGCACGCGGTGACCTATGAGATCCACGATGCGATTTCCAATAGCCAATCCAGTTTCGCTGCCCTGCAGAATTCACTCGCTCGCGTCCAAGCCGGCGAAGACCGCCTGGCATCCTCGCGAGCCCTCTATGACGCCGGAAAAATCCAACTGGAGTTCTTGATCGACGCGAGCGAAGAACTCCTGCAATCCCAACGGCAATTGCATGTTGACCAAACCAACTACAGCGTGTCTTTGGTCCAGATCAGCCGGGCGATGGGAACGCTGCTGACCGACGTCGGGGTTCATTCCTACCGCCGCTGAGCTCGGTCTCGGGGCTTCCGCGCCGAGCAAAGGAAGCCGCCCGATCCGGCGCAAAACTCCTCGCCAAACGATCCCCCGATTCGCGTCGTCGTCGCCTGGAGTTTTCAAGTTACAATTTACAATTTCACTTTTTCAATCCTCCCCATCGCATCGCTCGCCACCTGTCGCCGCTCCGCGGCTTGTCGAGCGAGAGGGTGACATCCAAGACCTCGGGTTGAAAACCCGAGGCTGACAACTGTCACCGCTCCGCGGTTGTTCGATCATCCCGCCCCACTCAACCAGTCGCGGAGCGACGGCAGCCGAAAACCTTGGGTTTTCAACCCAAGGTCACACGCCCACGACATACAACTCCTCAGTCGCGGAGCGACGACAGTTGTTTGCCGCACTGTCGCCGAACATCCACCCGGGGTTGAGCCCCCGTACGAAGGCCTTCCCAGCCCGTCGAAATGGAAACCCGACGCGTGAGCGAGGCCAATGCGGCATTCGCGGCGGCAGCCCCATCCGGAGCAAGACTCCTCGCCAAACGATCCCCCGATTTACGTCGCCGTCGACGCCGCCCAGATTTTACAACTTACAATTTACAATTTCACTTTTTCAATCCTCCCCATCGCATCGCTCGCCACCTGTCGCCGCTCCGCGGCTTGTCGAGCGAGAGGGTGACATCCAAGACCTCGGGTTGAAAACCCGAGGCTGACAACTGTCACCGCTCCGCGGTTGTTCGATCATCCCGCCCCACTCAACCAGTCGCGGAGCGACGACAGTTGTTATCCGCACTGTCGCCGAACATCCACCCGGGGTTGAGCCCCCGTACGAAGGCCTTCAAGCCAACACCAAATGCCTTGCGCACGCGGCGGGTTTCCAAGTCAGCGTGCCGTCCATCCGCCGTCGACCGTCAACATGCTGCCGGTCATGTAACTCGACGCCTCGCTGGCGAGGAAAATTGCCGCCCCTTGGATTTCTTGCAATTCCCCCCAACGTTCCAGTGCCGTCGCCCCGACGATGAATCGCTTGGCCTCTTCCGACTCAGCAATCGGAACATTCATCGGCGTCAGAAACGGACCAGGGCAAATGGCATTGACGGTGACATTGTGAGGTGCCAACTCCAAACCCAACGCACGCGTCATTTGCACCACCGCACCTTTGCTGGATGCATAGGGCGTCCGATTGGCCAAGCCCACCAATCCAAGCGTGCTGGCCAGGTTGATGATCCGACCGGCACCGCTGGACTTCATCACCTGACTGGCGTGCTTGCAGCACAACCACATGCCGTCGACGTTCGTTGCCTGAACCTGCCGAAACTGTTCAAGCGACAGCTCATCAATGGCCCCCCGCACATTGATCCCAGCGCTGTTGATCAACACATCCAACCTGGAAAACTGGTCGACGCATCGCCGCACCATCTCGGCAACATCGCTTTCGACGGTCACATCCGCTCCGATGCCGATCGCCTCCACCGGGTATTCCTCCGCGATCCTCTGAGCCGCCTCGGACGCTTCCTGCTCATTGCGACTGACCAAACAGACGTTCGCTCCAGCCGATGCGAGCCCCGCCGCCATCGCTTCGCCCAGGCCCTTGGAACCTCCCGTGACGAGCGCGGACCGACCGGACAAATCAAAGAGCTTCACACCGGGCCATCGAGCCATCTTCAGCCTCGCAACAAAGGAAAGGGGAACTTGGGCTGGAACATCACGCCAACGATCGCATCCGCCAATTCACGCGATCGCAATGCGACCACCAATGTACCCAGCAAACAAACTGATCAGAGAATAGAAACCCGCCAGACCGATGATGAGCCCCACCGGTGTGTCCCATCCCGAGCCTTGGAGAGACGCCCCGACCTCAAACGAGGTGACCACCATGCCTGTGAAAACCGACGCGAGGAAGCACCAAAACATCGTCGACAGAAGCCCGAGGACCATGCCTTCGAGGGTTCCTGATGCGGCCCTGCCGGCCAACGGCCCGATGGTCGCCGGGCAGAGCGCCACCCAGAACACCATGTGAAATCGGACCAATGCGAAAACAATCGCAGCCCAAGTCAACGCCAAGATCAAATGGACGATGCGGAACTGCATGTTGGATTCACGTGGGCTCGGGAGAATGCTCCAGCAGACTGCTGATCAGAGGCAACAACTGTTTTTTGCGACTGACGACGTTGTCCAATTTATACAACCGATCCTCGAGCTGAGGGTAATTGATCTCCTCCCAACCCTCGGGCTCGCTGCTCATCAGCAACAAACTCCCGTTGCTCGAGATATCCGTCACCAACAATGCCGAAAACTCCAGGCCCTCCTCTTCAGAAAGGCGGACCAACGCCTGACTCAATTCTGCCTGCCGTTCCCAGAACAGATCCAAACCAATTTCTTCAATTTGCGAAATCGAGAATCGACGCCCGTTCTCTTCGAATTGCTTGCAATCTTCACGAACCACTTTGTCCGGTGTGCAAGATCGAAGCGCGGAACCAATTTCGAAGAACTCATTGGCGTAGTCAGCCAATTCCACCGTGCAGAATTCCTGCAACCAAGTCAACAAATCGCGATCGACATCGGTGGTGGTCGGCGACCGCAAATACAACGTGTCGCTGATGATCCCCGAAGCCATGCACAGCGCCATCCCGGGTTCCGGCTTCAAACCTTCCTGCCGGAACATGCGTGCCACCAAGGTGCACGTCGATCCCACCGGATCCATGATGAACCGGATCGGCCCAGTGGACTTCAACGAACCTCCCAGACGGTGATGGTCCAGCACTTCAACGATGTCAGAATCTTCCGCTCCCTCGACCGCCTGCCCAATTTCGTTGTGATCCACCAACACCAACTGCGGCCGGGGCGGATGAACCATGTCGGATTTGCTCAGCACCCCAATCAGTTTCTGATTGTCGACCACCGGAAAGACCGTTTGTGCCGAGCGGTAAATTTGCTGCTTGGCCGCGGCAACCGGCAGCTTGGCCGAAAGCGCCAGGAAATCTCGCGTGATGACCTCTTTAATCAACTGAGCGGCTTTGATCCGCATCGTCGTCGTGGCTGTGTCAAAGGGACTGTTGATGACCGTCACGCCCCGACCGCGAGCAAGCTCCATCAACCCGCTGGACAACTGATAACCGCCGGTCACCACCAACCCACGCACTCCCATTTCGAGCGCTGGCAACTGAATCGTCGGACGGTCACCACTGACCACCAACAACCGATCCGAAGGAAACTGCTTCATCCGCTCACAGAATCCGCCAGCACTCATCGCCCCCACGGTCAGGATCATGTCCTCGTTGAGGCCGGAATCCACGGAGTGCTGGTACGATCCGCCCAACACCGAAACCACTTTGTCGAGGTTCGTGTGAACTTCGCGCGAACGGTAGGGGTCCACGCCGCCCTGAAAAACCAGTTCCAACAGATCCAACAACGTGACCAATCCGATCAATTGATCGTTGTCGTCCAACACTGGAATGGCCCGCAGTTCATGCTCGTCCATTCGTTCGTAGACTTCGTAAAACACATCCGAGGTGCGTGCCACCACGACGTCTCGATTGCAGATGTCCTCCAACTCCGGCCGGACATCCATGATGATTTTGGGAGCCGCCAGCTTCGCTTTTCGCAACGCGAATTCGGTCCGTTGATTGGGCGGACCGCAGCATGCCGCGACGGCATCGGGGCGAGTCGTTCGGCGGAGAAAATCAGCGTAGGCCAAAGCACTGCAGATCGCATCCGTGTCAGGATTGCGGTGACCAAAAACGTGGACCGTCATGAAAGCTATTCAATAACTCGATGGTGAAACGCGAGACGCAGTGCAACTCGCCCGGGCAATCCCAAGCCAGATACAATCATTGAACCGTTCGAACGCCGGAAACTCCAGGCTCACTTGCGATCCGTGGCGATCGTTTCGCGAAAATGGTTGCTGCTTCCGGGAGGATTCAGCCGTATAGAAAAGATCGGTTCTCGAGGAAACGACCATTCAATCCTAGTCGGTATCCTCCACCAGAATTGTGCCAAAGATCTGGTTTGCCATGTCATTCCCAAAAGTCTCTGCAACCGATTTCATGGGTGACGGATTGTCGCACGAATCGAAAGAGCACGATTTCGGGATCACAGACCAGGGTTCTCGAAGAACAGGGTTCACCGATTTCAGCAGTGATCTTTCAGCACCGACTCCAATGCCAGCAACAGATCAACCGGTTCGCTCATTCGACCGGTGCCTTTGACACGGCAACTCAGCCAACCGTCTTCCGGCCCGACCAAATGACAACCATCCTCGCGAAGCGTCTGCACGTTCCGCTGAACGGCGAGGTGGTTCCACATCGGATCGCTCATCGCGGGTGCCAACAACACTGGGCTGGTGTTTTGAAGGTACAGAGTGCTGATCAGATCAGACGCCATCCCCTGGGCAAACTGAGCCAGGAGATTCGCTGTCGCCGGCGCCACAATCATCGCATCGATTTCCCGTGTCAGCTCAATGTGGCTGCCCAGCGGGAAACGGGGGTCGAACACATCGTGAACGACCGGGCGACCAGAGAGCGCCGCCAAAGTGGCGTCGCCGATGAATTCGGTGGCCGCCCGCGAGGTGACGACCTGAACCTGATAACCGGCCTGAGCCAATTTGCTGCACAGGTCGGCCGCTTTGTACGCAGCGATTCCGCCTCCGATTGTTAACAGAATCCGCTGCGCCGTAGGTTCCATTACAAGTCCGACGGATCCAGCTCAGGGGCTTCGCTGGCAGCCACGATGGCATCGAGATCGCCGACCGTTTCGATTTCGTTTTCCATGTTCAGGAAAATTTTGTCCTGCACGATTTCTTGCAGCACAATCGACATTTTGTCGTGTGTGTCCACGCTGACCAACGCACGGCTGCCCTGGTTGAGCTGGACGAGTCGTTTTTGGATCAGGGTGCTGAGTTTGAAACGGCCACCGATCTTGTTGACGATTTCTTCTTCTTTCAGTTCTTCGAGCACGGCGTCGTTTTCCTTTGATCCAGTAAGATCTGGCAAA
The DNA here is from genome assembly GCF_001027925.1 of Rhodopirellula islandica. Taxonomy (NCBI): domain Bacteria; kingdom Pseudomonadati; phylum Planctomycetota; class Planctomycetia; order Pirellulales; family Pirellulaceae; genus Rhodopirellula; species Rhodopirellula islandica. The sequence goes on from NZ_LECT01000028.1 coordinate 243,395, forward strand.
TTTCGGTGACAGCATTGTCAACCGATTCATTGATGATTTCGTATTGATAGCGGCTCATGCATTGCATCTCAGCCGCAGCAGTTTCCAGTCGAGCAATCAAGGCAGATTCTGATTCAGTGCCACGATTTCGCAACCGTCGTTCCAACTCTTCCATGCTGCCAGGATGCACAAAGATCGTCACGGGGCGATAATGCGGATCATCCAGGACCGCCATCGCACCTTGCACATCGATCTCTAAAATTACCCATTTCCCGGCATTCAGGCCAGTGGCAACTTGATCTTTCAGGGTTCCGTACCACTGTCCCAGGCTGAAAACCTGCTTGCATTCCACAAAGTCGTCCGTTTTTCGACGACGCTCGAATTCTTCGTGGGACAGAAAAAAGTAGTCCCTGCCGTGAATTTCTCCCGGACGCGGTTGGCGAGTGGTCGCGGAAACACTGAGTTGCAACGGCACGTCGCAGCGTTTCATCAATTGCTTCACAACCGTCGATTTTCCCGCGCCACTGGGACCTGAAACGATGACCAATCTCCCTGGATGGGTGGTTTCGTCGGCGTGTTGGTTGGATGGATCGTTCATTCCGACGGCTACTCCAGATTCTGCACGAGTTCACGCATGCGTTCGATCGCGCATTTGATCTCCACCACATGCTCGGCGATTTCCGCGTCCCCGGCCTTGCTGCCAATGGTGTTGGTTTCGCGATTGAGTTCTTGGATGATGAAATCAAGCTTCCTGCCAACAGCTTCCCCGCGACTGGCCGAATCACTGGGCGTCGCGTCGGCCGCCCCTGAATCGGAGTCGCCGACCAGAACGCCTCGCATCAGCCCCAAGTGGCTGCCCAACCGGGTCAGCTCCTCGCTGATGTCCGAGCGATCTGCAAACAACTGGACTTCGCGAATCAAATCCACCGGGTCGCCCACCGACAAGCCGTTCTCCGCCAACGCCTTTTCAATGCGTTCGCGAAGCCGCTCTTGGTAACGAGCGACGACCTGGGGACTGCGTTTGGCAATTTCCTCGCAGCGCGTCTGGATCAGCGTCATGTCTTGCTCGATCGATTCGGCCATCGCAATGGCCTCGTCGGATCGCATCTGCTTGAACCGATCCAACGCCGATTCGACGCTTTCCTGAATCAACACCCACTTGGCGAGCGAAGCCTCGGCATCTTCTGAACGCCCCTGCGAAGCGGAGGCAGGCGATTCCAACACACCTGGCATCTGCATCAGCTGCGCCAAATCGATGTTCGTGGACGTCACCGCAGCGCCCATTGCCAACGAATCCGCCACTTGGGCCAACTGTTCCGCGTAGGACCGCACCGCCTCTGCGTTGATGCGAGGCAAATCGGCCCCGGGCGGGGGCGTGAAGCGAACCTGCACGGTCACGCTTCCGCGATGCAAGTGCTGTCGCACCAACGATTCGATCTTCGGTTCGAACTCCGACACCGAATCACTGGTGCGGAGAATGATTTTCAGGCCGCGATTGTTGACCGAACGGATCTCGGTGACGACGGAACCAGTGGAACCCGACGTTTCACCTCGACCTTGGCCAGTCATGCTGCGCAGCGACGGGTACGGCGACCCGCCCTGCGGTGAAGAGAGATTTGCCTGCGTGCTGAGGGACGCCTGCGTCACGGAGTTTCCTCGTCCGAGGTGGTTTCGGCTTCGGTCGACTCAGCTTCTTCGACAGCCGCATCGGCCTCTGCAGCAGCTTCCTCAACCGCCTCGGTTTCAACAGCGGCTTCGATTTCGGCCACTTCGGCATCGCCCGAGGACAAACTTCCGATCGAACCGACTCCCGACGCGACCTCTCCATCGTCGCCGGTTGGCACAACCAATCCGCTGGTGATGTCTTCAACATCGTCGCCAGGACCGGACTGGATTTGCGAGTCATTGGTGTCAGCAACCGCTGGGGCGTGAGCTCCCAGTTGGTACATCGCAAACGCGCAAACCAGGGCCCAAACCGCGGCGGTGCCGACGGTGATGACGGTGAACGTGTCACCGGCCTTGCTGCCGAATGCCGACTGACCGCCGGGACCTCCCAGGGCTCCGGTCAATCCGCCGCCTTTGCCGCGTTGGATCAAGATCAACAGGATCAAGAACACCGACAAAAACGCCATCAACCAACCCAAAACGACACTCATGAATGAGGCCAAGGGCAGGGTGGGGATCAGGTGATTGACCAACGACGCGGGTTGGAGCAAAGAATCGAAAGCGAAACTCACGGCGAACAATCCGTTGAAATGGAAAGGTTGTAGGAATGAAAACAGGGTCGGATCAGGCGGAGGGAGCTGCTTTGATGATTCCAGCGAAATCATCCACTTTCAAGCTCGCACCACCGACAAGAGCCCCGTCGATGTTGGGTTGGGACAACAATTCTTCCGCGTTGCCCGGTTTCACACTGCCACCGTACTGAATTCGGATTTGTTCGGCGACTTCGGTCGAGAACATTTTTCCCAAAAGTCCCCGAATGAAGGCGTGAACGGCCTCCGCTTGCTCTTTGCTGGCCGTTTTGCCGGTGCCGATTGCCCAAACAGGCTCGTAAGCGACGACGATGCTGGCAGCACGTGCCTCGTCCAAGCCTTCCAGCGAGCCGCGAATTTGCGTTTCGATGACCGATTCGGTGTCATCCGCTTCGCGTTGTTCCAGCGTTTCGCCCACACACACGATCGGAACCAAGTTGCCAGCCAACGCGGCGTGCAGCTTTTTCGCGACGCAAGCGTCGGTTTCGCCCATCAGTTGGCGACGCTCGCTGTGACCCAAGATCACAAATCGGCAACCGACGTCGGTCAGCATCGACGCGTTGACTTCGCCCGTGAAGGCACCGTCTTCGGCGGCGTACAGGTTCTGAGCGCCCAGTTCGACAGGAGTCCCAGCGACGGCATCCGCCACACTGCTCAGGTACAGCGACGGGGGGCACAAAACGACTTCCACTGCGGGCGACTTGCCAACCGCGTCGACAATGCCTTTGGCAAGCGACGCGCCAGACTCGGCACGCATGTTCATTTTCCAGTTACCAGCGATCAGGATGCGACGACTCACGCGAGGGCCTCAGTTGGCGGGGTGTTGTTAGTGGTTGAATTCGGAAGGGGCGAAATCGTTTTGCCGAGCAGCTCAGCCATCGCGGCCATCTTCTCGACGATCTCGTTGTATTGTTCAGGCAACAAGGCTTGCGCCCCATCGCTCTTGGCTTCTTCGGGACAGTCATGGACTTCGATGTGCACGCCATCGGCACCCGCGGCCAATCCCGCCAAAGCACACGGCGGAATCAAATCAGGCCGGCCCGTCGCGTGCGACGGATCGACAATGATCGGCAGGTGCGTCAGACCTTGGACGACCGGCACGGCAGCGACGTCATACAGGTTGCGAGTGGAGGGATCAAAGCTCTTGATCCCACGTTCGCAAAGCACCACGTTCGGGTTGCCCTGCGACAGCACGTACTCAGCGCTCATCAACAGGTCTTGGATCGTGGCGGCCATCCCACGTTTGAGCAACACGGGGCGTTCGGATTTGCCCACCTCGGTCAGCAACACAAAGTTCTGCATGTTGCGGGCACCGACTTGCAGCATGTCCGAGTACTCCGCCACCAACTCCACGTTTCGTGGGTCCGTGATCTCGGTCACGACCGGCACGCCAAACGCGTCGCCCACTTCCCGCAAGATCTTCAGGCCGGCCTCGCCCAAGCCTTGAAACGCGTAGGGGCTGGTCCGTGGCTTGTAAGCTCCCCCGCGAAACAGGTTGGCACCTGATTTCACGACACTCTCGCCAATCCGCATCATCCGGTCGCGATCTTCGACGCTGCAGGGCCCAGCGATCATGGCCAGGTTGCCTCCACCGATCTTCACTCCCGACACGTCAATGACGCTGGATTCAGGATGAGCTTCTCGGGAGGCCAATTTGTAAGGTGGCAAAACGGGAATGACTTGGTGCACGCCGGGGATGGATTGGAGCTGTTGTTCCGTGGTCAGACTCTCGTCACCGATCATGCCGATGATCGTGCGAAACGTCCCGCGGCTGAGGTGCGTCTGGAACCCCATCGACTCGACCTTTTGGATCACATGGTCGATCTGATCGTCGGTCGCGCCGTTTTTCAGAATCAATATCACGACAGAATCCGCGAAATGGCCGGTGGGTGGGGAAGCAGGCTGCTAAAAGAGACCGCACACCATAGCAGTCGAACCGCTAAATCGTCGAGAGGAGCTGTTTTTCACGGGATGCCGGATCTCATTCCATTCGTGTTTCATCGAAAAAGTCGAATTATCAATTGAAAGTTCGAAATTCGGTGGACGCCCTTCCTGGCCTGAAGAACGACGCACAAACCCACAGCAGAGTAGAACATTTGTCCCCAAATGTTTGCGTGACAGGGTTCGTGTCTTCGACCAGCCTGACGCGAATGGACTTGGCTGCGACGTGGCTCGGCCTTTGAGGGCAGCCCGACGGAACAGTTGGGGACAACTGTTCTACTCTGGGTCTTGTCATTTCATCGCATCGCGGACGAGATCGCCCCAATCTTTTTTTGCCGTCGTCCTAAGAAACCCGCCCCCCACTCGTTGAGTCCTTGGAGGCGGCATGGTTCGCCTCCCTTTTCTTCCTCTCGCAATGAACCGCCATGAGTCATCCGGCCTCCACCTCCGCGGCCGAGGACCTCGTCGATCCAGAAGCGTCTGAACCGGATTCGTCCGGACAAGATTCTTCTGGGACTCGGAATACCGAGTGGATCGCCGAGGTCGTCGACCAGTTCCAGCGTCCTTTGTTGGCCTACGCCACCGGGATGCTGGCGGATCGCACCGCCGCCCAAGACGCCGTGCAAGAAACGTTTTTGCAATTGTGTCGCAAACGGCCGGACGATTTGGTCGACCGCTTGGCCCCCTGGCTGTTCACCGTCTGCCGCTCACGAGTGATTGACATGCAACGCAAACGATCCCCTGACCGACTGGATCCTGACGCTGTCGCCGTCATCGATCCCGCCCCACGCCCCGACGCGGTGGCCCAAGACCACGAAGCCCACGAGCAAATCGCGGCTTCGATTGAAACGCTGTCGCCCCGACAACGCGAAGTCATCCAGCTTCGAATGCAGGCTGGACTGAGTTACCGAGAAATCGCTGACGTCACCGGCATGACGGTCAGCAACGTCGGCTTTCATCTTCATCAAGCCGTCAAGTCGCTTCGCGATGGCCTGGCCGTCACCTGAAGCCTGACCACTTCTTCCAATTCATTCTTCCGTCATCGGATCATCGATCATGTCCAATTCATCCACTTCTCCTCCGTGGGACGACCCTCGCGTCACCGCTTTCGTCCTGGGCGAACTGCCTGAGAACGAAGCCGCTCAGTTCACCGAAGAGATGAACGCCAACCCAGAACTCGCCACCGCCGTTGAGGAAGCTCGCGCGGTCACCGAGCAAGTCGAGTCGTTCTTCCAATCCGCCGCGGTCCCACCACTGGAATCCAACCGCGTCGAAAGCATCGTTCGCGAAAGCGAAACGGCTCCAGCCGACGAAGCTCCAGTCTCCGCCGGCTCAGCGGCTGGCACCGCCTGGTTCCAATCCCGATGGGTCCAATTTGCGGTCGCAGCAAGCATTGTTGGCATCCTGGCTGGGCTTTCAGTTCCAGCGGTGCATACCGCCCGTGAAACGGCTTCTCACCAACACCCAGCCGTTGGAACAAGTGCCGCCGATCAATCCGGTCCGGAACGATTGGACACGATGGTGATGAATGACGAGATGCAACTTGAAGATGTTGAGATGGTTTACCAACCATTCGACGGTTCCGCTGCCAAATCAATGCCAGCGGAAAAGAAGGCGAAGGGCGAGTCCTTTGGCTTGCAAGCAGCCAGCCGTGTCTCAGGAATATCGCCTGCCGCCGAAGTCACTTCATCGGATGCAAGCCCACGAACCATTGCCGAGTCCTCGTTTCCTTCGGCGAACGAGCGAGCGGTAAGGTCGAGACGAGCCAAGCGAGCTGAGGATCCAGCGATGGGAATGGGCATGGACTCCATGATGATGGGCGGCATGGCTATGGAGATGGAGATGGACATGCAGATGGCTGACCCGGCAATGGAAGGAATGGACATGGGCATGGGCGGTGCGCCGGTCGACAGCAACGCGGCTCCTCGCTTTGCTCGCGAAGAGGGCTCATTGGCTGCCAATGCCCCCCTTTCGCTTGCCGTCCCAAAAGACGAGGCACCACCTGCCCCCAGCGAACCCTCGGCTGGCAAACCAGTGGTGGCTGACTTTGCAGTGGCTCCCGTTCCAGAACAGCTTGGACGTCAGCAATTCGATTTCGGCGCTTCGCGTGAAAGAATGGCTAAGAGCGAGCTCCTTGAGACGAATCGCCTTGCTTCGGCTCCAGAAATACGTGTCATCCCCATCCTGCCAGCCACGCCCGATGGCGAAGGCCAGGGGCCCGGCATGTCAGGTGACAAATTCGAACCGATCCAAGAAAACGAATTTCGACGCGTCACCGAGCATCCGCTCAGCACGTTTTCCATCGATGTCGATACCGCCAGCTACGCGAAAGTCCGCAGCTACCTGCAACGAGGCCAACTGCCCCGTCCCGACTCGGTCCGCATCGAAGAACTGATCAACTACTTCGATTACCAGTACACGCCTCCATCGGCTGAAGATCCCGTTCCGTTCTCCTCCGCGATGGCGGTCGCCTCCTGCCCTTGGAACGAAAACAATCGCTTGGTCCGAGTTGGTATCCAAGCCAAAGACATCGATCGCAAAGAACGTCCGCAGTGCAACTTGGTGTTCTTGATCGACACCAGCGGTTCGATGAAGCGTCCCAACAAACTGCCGTTGGTCATCGAAGGCATGAAGGTGCTGCTCGACCAACTGAAAAACAAAGATCGTGTGGCGATCGTGGTCTACGCGGGATCGTCGGGGCTGGTCCTGGACTCGACCCCGGTCAAGCAAAAGAAGAAGATCGTCCGAGCCCTGTCGGCTCTGTCGGCCGGTGGCAGCACCAACGGCGGTGCCGGTTTGCAACTCGCTTACCAAACCGCCCGAGAGAACTTCATCGAGGACGGCGTGAACCGAGTGATCCTGTGCAGCGATGGCGACTTCAACGTCGGCATGACCGGCACTGATCAACTGGTGGCCGAAGCGACTCGCCAATCCAAATCGGGCACCGAACTGACGGTGCTGGGATTCGGCATGGGCAATCACAACGACGCGATGATGGAACGCATCTCCAACTCGGGTGCGGGCAACTACGCCTTCGTTGACACCGTTTCCGAAGCGAAAAAGGTGTTGGCGGATCAAGTGACCGGCACGCTGTTCACGGTCGCCAAAGACGTGAAGATCCAAGTCGAATTCAATCCCGCGGTCGTCTCGGCCTACCGATTGATTGGGTACGAGAACCGGATCTTGGCCAAGGAAGACTTCAACGACGACAAGAAAGACGCCGGTGAAATCGGAGCCGGCCACCGAGTGACGGCTCTGTACGAGATCGCTCCAGTGGGTCAGCTCCCCGATTCCATCGCCCCCGATGTCGATCCGCTGAAGTACCAACCCGGTGACGACGTAGTTGCTGAGGAAGCTATCGAGCCGGAGGAACCGGCGGACGCGGACGAGTCAGCGACGAAGGAAATCCTGACGTTGAAGATTCGTCACAAACCCCCGCAAGGCGACGTCAGCGAGAAGCTCACTTTCCCGCTGGTCAACGAGAGCGAGCCCTTTGAAAAGGCCGACGCGGACTTCCAATTCGCTGCCGCGGTCGCCGGTTTTGGGATGCAGCTTCGCAACAGCACCCACGCTGGAACCTGGACGATGGACGACGTGATCGCCACCGCAACGGATGCCAAGGGCGATGACGAACATGGACTCCGTGCTGAGTTCCTGGAACTGGCGCGAACGGCGAAACGATTGATCGTCAACGACTGATCCCTCGCCCAGAACCTGTCGCTCGGTGGTCCCCCGCCGAGAAACGTCCTGAGTTTTTTAGTGCCGCTGTTCGGCGGGTTCCCGAACGGCATACCTCTCCCGAAACGTAGTTTCGGGAGAGGTCTCGCGACGCCGTTCAGGCCTACGTTTTGAAGTTGCTTTTTTTCGTTGAATGGCCAACGGCCAAGTTCAACCCAAAACGCGTGGGCTGATGTTGGCCGTTGGCCAACCAATTCCCCTTCGTTCTCGATCCCAGGGGCGATGCCCCTGGCTTCGATGATGATGGCCGTTGGCCAACAAAACCGACTGCAAAATCGAAACTTCAATCGGCGTCCGCGAGGGAGGGGGCCGGGAATGGGAAGTGGCGCATGTTACCCTCCCCCAGAAATCTCGCTTTCCGCCCCTCCTGCTGCGGCTTGTCGATTGAGTCGTCAACGAGGTTCTAAGCAGGTACGCAGGTGTCATCGGGTATGTGAGCCGCTGGCGTTAGCCACGGTTTTCACGCACAACCGGGGCTAACGCCCAAACGGCTCACATGGTTGTGCTTGATCACTCCTGCCGACCTGCTTAACGCATGTAGGATGAGCACTCTTGCCCGTCCGAGTTGCGGATGTCGGCCAAGAGTGGCCAACCGACAGCAAACTTGACTCGCCCGTTGCCAACGGGCGAGGTTCTCAAGTCGCTGCTGGATCAGCACTGAAAAGCCGCCAACCTCAAGCCATGCAGATATCACCAACCAGAACGCAAGATGCAAACCATCGTGCAACCGGTTCTCTCACGAGGGCGACTGTCCGTCCGGCGAGGATGCCTCCGCTCGCGACCAGATCGCGTGCATGATGACGCTGTAAACAACCAGCGTCACAATCATCAACGCACCGAAGATCATCACGCTCTGGCGAAGTGCAAACGTGACGCCGTAGTCCGAATGCACGGCGTACACCCACGATGCGTGAACCAACATCATCAAACACGCCGCCGCCATCACCGACAACGTGACCAAGTCCGGGATGCGAGTTCGCTTGGGCTCCGGTGCACCGGCGGGTTGTTTCCACAACCACCTCAGAGCGAACACGCCCATCGGCGGCAACAAGAACAGCGACGACAAGTGTTGGGCCACCGCGTACCATCGCACGCTGCGATCGGACAACGAGAACGCTTCAGATGACAGAAACGGCAGCGCGATCATCGATCCCCAGCGATGTTGGTGCGTGAACGAATCCCAAAACACGTGCGTCGACGCGCCGACCAGAACACAGATGGCAACCAACAGAATGGATTGCCACTCGACCGAAACCGGGCGATCCGCGATCGGTCGAACCCGAGTCCGCAACGGCCCCGGCAGCAACTCCACCGCGGGCTGCTTGATCAGCAAGTGGTAAACGAAGTACACCGCCACGCCGACCGGAACGCAGTCGATGAACAGCCCGCGGATGCTGTGAAACGATTCGTAGTCAAACAGCATCGGGAAGAAAACGCCCGCGTCGGGCACCATGCACCCGATCGCGAGAGCCGAAAAGGGCAAACGCCACTTTGCCAACCACGCGATTGGAATCGCCGCTGCAACATGAGTCGGAGTGAACGGCATCGAATTTCAAATCGCGGGTTGGGCAGTCTCTCTGAGCAAGCTCAATTGGCTTGGATCAAAACATTCGCCGAGCTTGGCAAAACACTGACCGAAGCACCCGACTCAAGCAAGTTTTCAGCCTCCATCACCTGAAGCACTGCTTCCAGGATCTCAGGATCTCGCTTGGCGATCTCGTTCAGTTTTTCACCCACCACGCTGGGACGCGCTGCGGCGGCTTCCGCCATCTTACTCGACACCTTCAGCGCGGTCTCACTCTTGATCAAACCCACACGGTTTTCACCGTCCTGTTTCATCGCACTGGTCACCTGAACCAATCGCTTGACGACCTTCTCGGTGATATTCTCGACCATATGCCGGTCAGTGAAGGCGACCTTTCGAATGTAAACCGAACCCAACCGATAGCCCCACTTTTCTGACAGAGGCGACACCGCCTGCCGGACAGTTCGGGAAAGACTGTGCCGATCCTCGAGCATCTTTTCCATTTCAAGGTTGCTGAGCGTCGAGATCGTCGAACTGGTCACGTTGGCTTGCAACGACCCGTCCGGGTTTGCATTGGTGAACAAGAACGCGGTTGGATCTTGGACCTGCATTTCGTACCAAATCCCAACTCCCATCGGTGTGCCTTCTTCGGAGTTGACCATCTGGCTGCGCAAGTAGTGCTGACGCAGCGCCGTGTCGACGACGTACTTCTTCCCAAAGAAAGGGATCAACATCGCCTTGGCACCAAAGTGCACCAAAGGAAATTGCAGCCCAGGCGTTTTGATCTCGCCCAGCACCTTGCCGAACAACGTGAACACCTGCGACTCGCACTCGGCGACGCAGCAATACAAACCAAAGAAGCGGGCGAAACCGAGCAAGATCGGAATCAACATCATCCCGAACACAATGCCGGGAACAAAACCAAGAACATCCATCTTATGCCTTCCCTTCAATCTTCGATTCGGTTTGATAAATACGTTCGGTGCGTTTGAACAACGGCACTCGCAGGTTCCGCAGGTAAGCCTTCAAGCAATCCGATCCGCCCTCTGATTTGATGCTGATCAACGTGCCAGCAAGCTCATGCAAAGGTGCCACCTCGGCTTGCGCGTTGTTGGTCGCGATTTCCACTGCACGAGCACTCATCGTGATCTGCTGCTCCGAATCCGCACGCGCGGTGCTGATGTCGGCGGCAACTTGGTTGCGTGTGCTGTTGATCGCGGACAGAGCCCGGTCGACTTCAGCGGGAGGATCAATTTCAGTGATCAATGCGGCATCGAGTTCAATGCCATACCGCGCCGTCGTCGAACGACACTGCTCTTCCATGTACTGGTTCAACAGCGGCAGGTTTTTCCGCAGATCGTTGATCGAAACGCCTTCGGAAAGCTCCACGGCACTCGATTTTGATTCCAGATCGCCGTCGCCCGTGCCTGCAATCGCTTCGGTTTCGGCAACGGCATCGGCCAACAAGCTCTGCCCCTTGGGATCCACAAAGTTCGCGATCCGCTCACGCAACACCGAGACAAAGTAGCCCATCACATGCTCAAGTGGGCTCTCCACCCCAAACAGATACGGGTAGAGGTTGTTCTCGCTGATCCGGTAGCGAATCTGGCCGTTGACTCCCGTGGTGAGGTTGTCTTTGGTCACGGCTTCGATTGTGCTCTGGGCCTTGGAAGGGTCCCAAGTCAGGTCCACCGTTTGCGTTGCCACGCTGACTTTGTGAACTCGCTGCCATGGCAGTTTGAAGTAGGGCCCACCGGGTCCAATCACCTCGACCTGCGGGTACTCGTAACGTTCACGCTCATCATCGGAGAGAGCTTGACCATCAGAACCTGCCCCCAGGCGTTTCACTGCCCCAAAGGTGGTGACCACCGCTCGTTGATCCGGCCGAACGGTGTACAAACACCCGACCAGAACCTTGAGCACGGCATAAAAGCCGACACCCATCATCAAACCAACCATAAAAAACACGCTGCTACCTCCCAGGGAAATTTCTTGTTCGATCCGACCTCAATGTCACCCGAATTCGGCAGCGTACGCTGCCTGAAACCCTAGCCCGCAATGGAAGCCGAGGAGCTCTCCGCCAAGAATTCATTTGTTTTCCAGGCAGGCTGGACCGAATGTAACGACTGAAAGAGGGTGACGCTGGATGAAGAGGCTGGTTTGCGAGCCAGAGAGGGCGCGGGTTGGTTGATGTTGATGCATTTGCATCGAAGTAGGCCAGGTCATTACCTGGCACCCAGCCGATGCTTTGGAACAAAGCGAGGCGACCAGCAACGCCGCCATCAAGCTCCAAACCTGCCGGCCAATCACAATGCCAGGCGGGGCCTGGCCTACGATTGCAACGATTCAGACTTGGAAATTGAAAAGGTTCAATTGACAATTTTAAATTGTAAAATTGCAAGCAGAGATCCAGCACCGTTGTAGGCCAGGTCATTACCTAGCACCCGACCGATGCTTTGGAACAAAGCGAGGCGACCAGCAACGCCGCCATCAAGCCCCAAACCTGCCAGCCAATCGTGCTGCCAGGCGGGGCCTGGCCTACGATTGCAACGATTCAGACTTGGGAATTGAAAAAGTTCAATTGACAATTTTAAATTGTAAAATTGCAAGCAGAGATCCAGCATCGAAGTAGGCCAGGTCACTACCTGGCACCCAGCCGATGCTTTGGAACAAAGCGAGGCGACCAGCAACGCCGCCATCAAGCCCCAAACCTGCCAGCCAATCACCTTGCCAGGCGGGGCCTGACCTACGGAATTTGGAGAGCGACCTAACGAAGCAACACGGCATCCAGTTGTTTTTCGCACGACGCGACCAACTCGTTGATGATCGCATCGGCGTCGCCGCCGCTGAGTGTCTCCGTTTGGCTTTGCAATTCCATCGAGAACAGCACGCGTTTCTTGTCGGGGCCGTCGACCTTTTCGTTGCGATACGTTTCGCGATAGGTCAAATCCGCCAAACGCTCCTTGGCTGCCTTGCGAACCAGAACCGAAAGCTCGTTCCAACGCACTGACTCAGGCAACACCAAGTTGAGGTCACGCTGAATCGATGGGAATGGGCTGACCGCTTGTTGCTGTGGCACCAATCGCGATTCATTGACCAGCACGTCCGCTGACAACTCCGCTGCCACAACGCGCCCGGTCAACTTCCACTGCTTGACCAACTTGTCATCAACAAATCCCAAGAAGCCCAACTGCAGGGGAGCCTCGCCATCGTCACTGACGAGCGACAACTCGACCGCGCCGCCCTTGGCAAACCCATCGCGATCCACGGGACGGACGGTCAGCTCGCCAGGAATGCCCAGGCGATCGCACAATGTTTCAATCGTGCCCTTGAGCGAGAAGAAGTCTTCCCCGGCGATCAGACCAATGTGATAGGTCTCGTCCGGCAACAACGCACTGTCACTTCCCGCGGGCGCGGGCAAGTAAACGTGAGCGATCTCGAACAAGTCCGCGACCAAACTGGCCGAAGCCCAGTTCGCGGCGCGACTTTGCAACAAGCTTGGGATCAGTGATCGCCGCAACGTGCGAGCACCTTCCAACATCGTCGTGCGAGTCTGCAGGGCAGGCAGTTCGGTCCACGGCGAGACCATCAAATCGAGCTTTTCGGTGACCACACTGGGCGTCATCGCTTCGCTGATTCCGGACGCTGTCAACACGCCACGAATGCGTTCCATCGCGGTGTCAAAACGACGCTTGCTGCTGGGAGCCACCGGAATCGGGGAGTCCTCGGGAATCTTGTCGTAGCCGTGAATCCGCGCGACTTCCTCGATCAAGTCCACCTCACGAGTCAGGTCATGACGCCAGCTTGGCGGGACACATTGCAAGCCATCCGCGAACGCGGAAACCTCACAACCGAGCGAACGCAGGATTTTGTCCAGTTCCGCGGTCTCGATTTCCAAACCCAACAGCGCCGCAACACGCTTGGGACGCAGCAACACGGTCTCACGAGCAGGAATTTCGGGAGCGGTGTCGATGACCCCCGGTGCAACCGATCCGCCGGCGATCTCGGTGATCAACTGGCAGGCCCGGCGACTGGCCCAATCAATCCCGACTGGATCCACGCGACGTTCAAATCGGAACGACGATGGGCTGTGCAACTTCAATCGACGAGCCGTGCGGCGAACCGACAAAGGCACAAACTCGGCGGCTTCCAAGACGATCTCGGTCGTCGCTTCGGTGACTTCCGAGGAAGCTCCACCCATCACGCCACCAACGGCCAATGCCTCGGAGGAATCCGCGATCACGCAAGTCGAATCATTCAGGTCGTAATTGCGGTGATCGATGGCCTCGAGATGCTCCTTGTCTCGGCCGGCGCGAACCACAATCTTGCCATCACTGACTTTCGCCAAATCAAACGCATGCAGTGGCTGGCCGCATTCCATCATCACGTAGTTCGTGACGTCGACGACATTGTTGACCACCCCAATGCCAACGGACTTCAACGATTCCTGCAGCCACTCAGGACTGTCGCCCACCTTCACGCCGCGAATCACGCGAGCGGTGTAGCGAGGGCAGGCTTCGGGCATTTCATTGGCAACCGCGAGCGATTCATCCGCTGCCGCGCCGGACTCTTGGTACTCAATCGCTGGGATCTTGAGTTTCTGCTCCGTCAACGCCGCGATTTCTCGAGCGACACCGAGATGGCCCAGACAATCGCCGCGATTGCTGGTGACCTCCAGATCGATCACGACATCGCCGTCAACCGTTTCGCTGCCTTCGTGATTCAGGCCCGAAAGACTGAGCCGATCAACCAACTCATCGTGCGGCAGCGTCAGGTCGACGTATCGCGACAACCATTTCCAAGAAACAAGCATGAGAGCGAAGTGGGCAGAAGTTGAAGTCGGAGGGAGTGAAAATCACAGGAAGCATCACGGAATCTGGCGTCGACCGTGTTTCAACACGAGTGACACCCGGTAGCCGGATTCGCCAGAATTCGGACGGCAAGCTGCTCGCCGGAAGCCAACTCACTCCAGCGAAGACTCGCTCGCACCAACCACTTAAAACTGTTTCAAGAATCGCAAGTCGCCACTGTACAAATCGCGAATGTCGGTGATTCCATGACGCCGCATGCACAGACGTTCGACGCCAAGACCGAATGCGAATCCGCTGACCTTTTCAGGGTCGTAGCCAACGGCGGCAAACACGTTGGGATCGATCATCCCGGCGCCACCAAATTCGATCCACGTTCCGTTCCACAAGAAGTCGACTTCGACGCTGGGTTCGGTGAACGGAAAGAACGAGGGACGGAAGCGAATCTCAACGTCTTCGCCGAGATAGTTGTTCGCGAACACTCGCAGGACAGTCTTCAGATTGGCCATCGTCACGTTGGTGTCGACGAGCAACCCTTCCATCTGATGGAACATCGGGAAGTGCGTCGCGTCCGGTGCGTCGGGCCGATAGACACGGCCGAGCGAAATGATTCGGATCGGCGGCTGAACCTGCTTCATCACACGAATTTGAACCGTGCTGGTTTGACTTCGCAGCAACTGCGAGCCTTCATCACCAGCACTCACCGAACTTTTGCCCGATGGATCTTTCGCGGTCGCCAGGTAAAAATTGTCCAGCGGATCACGAGCGGGATGATCTTCGGGAATGTTCAGGGCGACGAAGTTGTGCCACGGGTCTTCGACCTCGGGTCCTTCGGCGACCTCAAATCCCATCCGCCCCATGATCTCCGTCAGGTGACTGATCGTCTGCGTGATCGGATGAATGTGGCCCAATGACGGGCGAGTGCCTGGCAGCGTCGGGTCGAAGGTCGGGTCCGCCCCGGAATCGCTCCCACCGGAAAGGCTCTGCTGTGCGTCTTCAAAAGCAACGTTGATCGCCGACTTGACCGCATTCAGCTTGGCACCCGCGGCAGGCTTGTCCGCCTTTTCGATTCCGCCCAGCATCTTCTGAATGTCTTTGAGCTGGCCTTTCTTGGCCCCCAAAAACACCACGCGAGCCTCCTCGAGCGCGGCCGCATCGGAAGCGGACGCGAACGCGGATTCAGCGTCCGACTGGAGCTGGTCCAGTCGGGAGAGGAATGGATCAAGTGACATGATGGCGACTTAAGCAGCCAGAGTCTCTTTGACCTTGTCGCAAACTTGCTTGAAGCCGGCAGCGTCATGAATCGCCATTTCCGACAACGATTTGCGATCGAGTTGAATCTCGGCTTTGTTCAGGCCGTGAATGAACTCACTGTAGCGCAACCCATGTTGCTTGACGGCAGCGTTGATCCGAATGATCCACAGCTTGCGGAATTCACGTTTGCGGACGCGACGATCGCGGAATGCGAACGCGCCCGAACGGAGCAGGGTCTCTTTGACGGTACGCGTCAGATTCCCGCGGCCACCGCGAAAACCTTTGGCTCGTTTGAACAGACGCTTCTTGGATTGCCGGCGAGCGGCACCTTTGGTCGTACGCATCGAATTGAATTCCTAAATGCTGGGGTGATCTTTCGGGTCGTCCTGATTCAGGCCCCGGCAGAAAGAAAGGTCAACGCGACCGCTCGATCTCCGAAGTTCCGCCCAACCAGGTGGCCGTAGGATTCCGTGGTGGAAAATGAAGTGAAAGTCCGGTCGAATCAGTAACTGTGGCCGTTCAGAGCTGCGTGAATGGTCGGTTCCATGCACACGGCGACGGAGGTGGTTCCACGCAAGTTACGACGACGCTTTTTGCTCAAACCCTTGGCCAAGTGGCTTGTACCGCTTTGACGGTGCATTGCCTTGCCGGTGGCCGACAGGCGGAACCGTTTCTTGGTCCCTTTGTGCGTTTTGATTTTGTTTCCCATGAGGGCATCAACACTGGTTGGATGGTGATTTTCGAAAAACGAAGCGGGGAAGCATATCGGATTGTCTTGGAAGCTGCTAGGGCGACCCCCCGGTTTCTGCCCGGTTGCCCCGGTTTCAGTGCAGTTGTCCGTGTGGAAATGACCGCACCCTCCACAACTGGCCTGTTGATTCACTCGAGTTCACAACCCGACGCGTGAGGATTCAATCAACAGGCCGCAACGCGACGGGCTGTTCGGGCAAAGATCGGCAGAACCGACCGAATTGCTGCACAAAAGTGTTCTCCGACGGCAGTAATACCTGTCTGATTCCCCGCAGAACACGTCCGGCCCGCAATAAAAGTCGCGAAACCCTCAGTTTTCTTGCCATGCCAGATTTGGGCAGTCCTGCAATCCGATCATTGCGTGAATCTGTTCCCTCGCGGCCTCCCCGGCGGCAGATTCGTCTATCATCGGACGCGATCGCTAAGATCCCTTCCCAAATCCCCTCCCCGCAGAAGCAAGTCCCCATGATTCAGAGACTCCAAGCTTGGATCGGCTCATCCAGCGCGACGACCGCGTCATCCCAATTGCGAACCACCCGCCGAGCAATCTTGCCGGTCATCGCCGCAACGCTGATTGGTTTTGCGATGCAAACCAGCCCGGTGTCGGCCGAGGAAACGACCGCTCAGCACCGGGTGTTGTTGCACGGCAAAAAAGGCTTGGTCGTCGTTGAACCCGACGGTTCGACTGGATGGCAAATGGACTGGGGCGGCATTCACGATCTACATCTGCTTCCCAACGGTCACATCCTGACTCGCCAAGGCCCGGCAACCGTCGTCGAAATCGATCCGAGCACGAAAGAAGTGGTGCGGAGCTACGATTGTGGCAAAGAGGGAGGCAACGAGGGCAAACGAATCGAAATCCACGCGTTTGAACCACTTCCCAACGGCAACCTGATGATCGCCGAATCCGGCGCCCAGCGATTGATCGAAGTCAACCGCGATGGAGACATCGTCCACAAGATTGCACTCCAAGTGGAGCACCCCCACGCACACACTGACACCCGCTTGGTGCGACGACTTAAATCAGGCAATTACCTGGTCGCCCATGAAGCCGATGGCAAGGCTCGCGAATACAACCCTGACGGCGACGTGGTCTGGGAATACGAAGTGCCGATGTTCGGCAAGCAAGAAGCTGGTGGCCACGGCCCCGAAGCGTTTGGCAACCGCCTGTTCACCGCCTTGCGGATGGACAACGGCAACACGCTGATCGCGTCCGGAAATGGGCACAGTGTCCTCGAAGTCACACCGGACAAGAAAATCGTTTGGGAAATCCACCAAAACGATCTCCCAGGAATCCGCCTGGCCTGGGTCACCACCCTGCAAATCCTTGAGAATGGCAACTACGTGATCGGCAACTGTCATGCAGGGCCCGGGCAACCGATCCTGATTGAACTGGAACCTTCCACCAAGCAAGTCGTCTGGCAACTCGATCGCTTCCAAGACTTCGGAAACAACGTTTCCAACTCGGTTGTCATCGACGAAGCCCAACTTGATTGGCTGGACTGAACGGACGACTCGACATCGCGAACGAAAGCGAACACCTCAAACCACCGACTCCTTGCTAGAAGAGGCGTCAGGTACGGGCGGTCGCTCCAGCGAACAATTGCATCAGGGAATCACAACAATTCGCCAGTAAGAACGCATCAGGTCGTGAAGGTTCCGACAGGCATCGCCAACGCGAGACTTCAAGATGTACCCCGCGACGTTCTTCTTGTACGCGGCGACCAAATCCACCTCGTGATCGGACGTGGTCAACACAAACACAACGGTCGAATTGAGTTCCGGGTCTCGCCGAATCTCTTCGAGAAACTCCACGCCAGTCATGATTGGCATGTTGAGATCTAAAAAAACAATCCGCTGCGGCCCCACCGTCTTGGTTGGATGCTCGCCTCGCAAAATGTCCAATGCGACTTGACCATTTTCGGCCACCGTCAGTGGATTTGGAACCTCATTCTTTTTGATACCGCGTTCAAACGCCATCACATCGATTTCGTTGTCCTCGACAAGCAAGATGTGAACCTCGTCTAAACTCGAAACCGTCGTATGCGACATATCAATCAACCCGGCGTAAGAAAAGAGCTCGCACAATGAAGAAAATCATGAAAAGTCGAAGAACGTCTTGGTCAGACGCACATTGCGAGCAGGTTGGCTAGCGTATCGAATCTGCTTCCTTCAACGAAACGCTCAAACCGAACTGCTCAATCACCCCCATGGACTTCGAGTGTTTCCTTCTCCGGTCTCGCTCCATGAATTTGCGTGATCGAGGACCAATGGGCCACGACGGCAATGATCTTCCCCGCGAAATACACGCAGCGAGACGCACAAAAATCCACCGCCAAATCCCTTTCTCTTCCCGCCATCAATTGTACACCACCCGGTGCCCCTCCCACTCTCCGAGGTCGTGCGGCCTCTGGATACCGTTTTCCAGCGGATTTTCGCGGGATGCCCCTCTCCCGAATCGAGCCAGGCTGCGCGCAGAGAACTGCGTGCAGAGGACAGTTTGAAGGGAGCTCGATGAGAACCACGCAAAGAGACAAGCGAGGTAAAAACGACGCGTCAGAGCCACCAATCGAGACAAAGCCCTCAGCAACATCCCGCAGCGACACCGTCAACCAGCGTCTTCGAATCCGGCAGAGCAGCTCGTTCGGGGGGCCAGCCAGCGGAGCACCACCGAAAAATATAAGCGCAATCGGTGGACCGTCCCTCTACCCATGCGGGCTCCGAAGATCTAAAGTGAACGCAATCGAGAATCGTTCTCATTTACAGGTGATGCTTTGATAGCCGAACTCGCTCTGGATCGTTGTGGATCCAACTGTGCCGAAATCATTCGATTGGACCTGCCGGAGAACTGCGCGTCACGTTTGAAAGCGTTGGGTCTGTTTGAAGGTCAATTGGTCCAGCTGTCTCGCCGAGGCAACCCGCTGATCCTGAAAGCCGCTGGAAGCCGGATTGCCGTCGCCGGAGAGATCGCTCAGCAGATCTTCGTGCGGGCCACCGACGGATGAACGTTTCACCGGTTGCGAGTTGCAACTCTTCGGAAGATTCATCCCCCAAACAGCTTTGCCAAGCTCGTGTGGTTGCCATGGTTGGCAACCCGAATGTCGGCAAAACGTCGCTGTTCAACCGACTGACCAATCTGCTTGCGAAGACGTCCAACTTTGCCGGCACCACCGTGGACCGTCGAACTGGCACCGTGGATTTGGAGGAAGGTCAGTCCTGCACGCTGGTCGACTTGCCTGGGTTGTACTCCCTGACGGCGTCGTCTCCCGAAGAACAAATCGCACGAGCGTTCATCACCGGCGAATCCGAGTGCCCTCCCGAGGGCGTGTTGGTCGTGGTCGACGCGACCAACCTTCAACGCAGCCTTGCCGTTGCCCGCGAGGCCATCCAGTGCGGACGCCCGACACTGGTTGTGGTCAACATGATCGAACTGGCGCGGAAAAGCGGCGTTGATGTCGACTTGGAGATCCTCTCTCAAAAACTCGGCTGCCCGGTCATTGGCGTTTCTGCTCGCACCGGAGAAGGCCTCCCCCAACTCAAGGCGAGCCTTCGTCAATTACTCCAACCACGTAAAATGGTTGTGTTGGGGGCTGACGCCCAAACGACCGAACTGGAATGCGGAGCTTGCGGAGCCTGTCCGTTTGCAGACGGTCACCGCTGGGCATCCACCCTGGCTCGCGAAAGCACCCGAACCGGTTACGTTGCCTCGGACGAATGGACGGACCGAGTCGACCAATTGACCACGCACCGCTTTCTCGGCCCGGTGATTTTTGTCGCCGTGATGGTCACCGCCTTCGCATCCGTGTTCTATCTCGCTCAATACCCGATGGAATGGCTCGATGCCACCTTCGGCTTGATCACCGAAACAGTGGGAGGCTGGCTGCCCGAAGGTGACCTCAACAGCCTGGTCACCGACGGGATCTTGGCAGGCATTGGCGGCGTGGTGATCTTCTTGCCGCAGATCTGCATTCTGTTTTTCATGCTGGCCATCCTCGAAGATTCAGGTTACCTCTCACGTGCCGTGGTGGTGATCGACCGATGGATGCGACGCGTCGGTTTACCCGGCCAAGCGTTTGTCCCGCTGCTGGCCGCTCATGCGTGCGCCATCCCAGCGATCATGTCGACCAAGGTCATCGAAAATCGGCGAGACCGATTGGCGGCCATCATGGTCATCCCGCTGATGACCTGCTCGGCCCGCTTGCCCGTGTACACGATGGTCGCTGCGTTGCTGTTTCCATCCAGCCCATGGTTGGCAGCGTTGCTTTTTGCGTCGGCCTACGCACTCGGCATGGTGGCCGCCTTCTTCGTCGCATGGATTCTCAAGAAATCGATTCTGCCGGGCGAAGCCGCCCCGCTGATTCTGGACTTGCCGCCATACAGAACTCCCTCGCTCAGCAATGCCCTTCGCCATGCCTACGAACGGGGCTGGGGATTCCTGCGAGACGCTGGCGTCGTGATCCTGGCGATCAGCATTGGCATTTGGGTGCTGTCAACGTATCCCAAACTGCCTGAAGAACGCTTTGCCGAACAGATTCAGACAGCCGGTCTGGACGCCGAAACCCTGGATGAATCGGACCTTGAAAACCGTCGCGCTCTGGCGTCGCAAGAATACGCCGTCATCGGGCGAATGGGTAAAATTGTGCAGCCCGTCTTTGCCCCGCTGGGATTTGACTGGAAGACCAGCGTCGGTGTGATGACGAGTTTCGCTGCTCGCGAAGTGGTCGTTTCGACACTCAGCATCTTGTATGGACTGGGACCTGAACCCGAAGACGAATCGTCGCTGCACGCTCGCCTGATGTCGGCCACCGACGCGGACGGGAACCGTGTTTTCACGCCCGCAACCTGCGTCAGTTTGCTCGTATTTTTCGTGCTCGCAATGCAGTGCCTGCCCACGCAAGCGGTCACGAAAAAGGAAACAGGATCCTGGGGATGGGCCGCGTTCCAATTCGGCTACATGACCGTCTTGGCCTACGTTGCCGCCTTGATCGCCTACCAGACGATCTCGCGCTTCACGTAGGCCACTGTCTCTGATACTTCCTCTTCGAGCGGAACGGCCCAAGCCGCCCGGTGCGTGATCCCAAAGGGCATCACCGTCGCGGAAGTCGTCAAGACTTTCGGGGTCTCGTCGAACAAATCGAAACTCTTGACGAGTTTCGCTACTCTCGAATCAGCTGCCGCCTTGATCGCCTACCAGACGATCTCACGCTTCACGTAGGCCACTGCCCCTGATACTTCCTCTTCGAGCGGAACGGCCCAAGCCGCCCGGTGCGTGATCCCAAAGGGCATCACCGTCGCGGAAGTCGTCAAGACTTTCGGGGTCTCGTCGAACAAATCGAAACTCTTGACGAGTTTCGCTACTCTCGAATCAGCTGCCGAACCACTCCTTCTCAGGTGCTGAGTGAGTCCAGCGACACCGGTTTTGAATCACTTCAGCCCCATTCCACTCGGCCGATTCGTGATTGCACCCCGGACGCCCAACTGCCTTGGGTCGCGAGCGATCTTGTCCGAGAACACACGAACGTCATCCAGGATTGGTCGCAATCTCGCGGAGGCGGCTTCGATGTTCTGAACCGTTCGCTGGACCTGGTAAAACAACTCATCGTCTTCCAGCAAGCGCCGAACTGTTCCGTCACTGCTGTTGAGGGTCCGACCAAACGTGTCCAACTGCACCAACGCGTTGTCAACGTTGGCCAAGCTCACCAGCACCGCTTCAATCAGCTCGGCGCCACGCTCACCCAGAGGTTCAGTGAAGGCTTCGATGTTCTGGGCGGTGCCTTCGAAACTCTTGGCCGTGCTGCGGACGCTCTCCAATGTCGACTGCAACTCAGCCGCAGTCTGCGAAACCGCGTCTTCCGCGACAATCCCAACCTGTTCGAACTGACCACCGACTTCGCGGAACGTCTCAAAGGTGTCGCGAGCGTCTTCGAGTGTCACCTTCACCTCATCCAACACACCCGGCAAACGGTCGACCGTGTCGCTGACATTTTGCTGAATTCGGGGATCGCCGATGATCGACCGGATATCTCGCACCAAGAACCCGAACTCCTTGACCGCCTGGGAAGCCTCCCCTGCCAACTGCGTGATGGTGGGTGGTGTCTGCAATCCAGACTGGCCCGGCACAGGCGTCCCCAGCTGCGTGCCGAACCCAGGGGGCGGCGTGAATCCCTGGGGAGGCGTGCTTTGCGGAGGGAACGTCTGCTGCATCGCCACAGTCTGAACCACGTTGTTGGAAGCATTCCCCGGAACACTTGTTTGGCTCACCAAGGCGATCGGCCGCGCCCATGCTGGTGCAGGTGCCATCGATTGCGGGAAACCTCCCATCGGAACAGACGGAGTCGTTGCGGGAGCCGCTGGGCTGATTCCGATCACACCGCGAACGTCACGAACCAACCCTTTGATATCACTGCCGATGTCTTGGATTGCATCGCCCGCTCCTCGAACGCTTCGGAAGGTCGAGACGAGCTCATCTTCCATTCCAAAAATCAAGTTGAACGGATCCTCCCGCTTACTTCCGTAACGGTATGTTTCGTCATCGGTGTAAAGCTGATTGATCATGTCTTCGTTGTTCGCAAACAACTGAGCCAATTCTCGGCGATCGGCTTTCCGAAACTCCAGCTTCGAATCGCCGGTGATCAACGAACCGATCCCGATCTGTGGAATGTATTCGTGTGTCATCCGAATGCTCTCATCCATCGACAAGGTCAGCATCACGCCGCCTTTCTCTTGCAGCTGAATGTCATCCACGCGTCCGATTTTGACGCCGTCGCGATACACCGCCGCATTGACGTTGATCCCGTCGGCGGACGGGAAATAAACATTCAGCGTGTACTCGCGATTTAGAATCGCGGGAAACGCACCGAACAAAAACGTGAGGATCACCGCGATTCCAATCGCTGCGATCACGAGCACGCCCACACCAAAACGAAGTTTGCTGTCATCCATGGTTCAAGCCATCCCCTGAGTCATTTCGCGGATGCGATCCCCCGCTTCCCCCCGTACAAACTGACGAACTCGCCGGTCTTCGGCGTGCTCGAGTTGGCTGGGTGGAGCGTCGAATAGGATTTGAGATTGGTCGGCATCAAGCCGACGTCGCGGATAAAACATCATCACTCGGTCAGCCACTTTTCGTGCGGTGTGCATGTCGTGCGTGACCACGATGCTGGTCACCGGGTACATCCGCCGTGTATGCAGAATCAATTCGTTGATCACATCACTCATGATCGGATCCAGCCCAGTGGTTGGTTCGTCGTAGACCACCAATTCAGGACGCAGCACCAACGCGCGAGCCAACCCCACCCGTTTCTGCATGCCTCCTGAGAGTTCGGCTGGCCGCTTGTAGATCACCTCTTCTGGCAATCCCACTTCGCTGATGTGCTGGCGGACCCGGTCGTTGATCTCAGCTTCGTCCGTGCCCTCTTCGTTCTGCCGGATCGGGAACGCAACGTTGTCAAAGATACTCATGCTGTCGAACAACGCGGCGTGCTGAAACACAAATCCGAATCGCCGCCGAATCACTGCCAGCTCCGCTGGGTTGAGAAGCGACAAGTCTTCGCCATCGAACAGCACCCGACCGACAGTTGGCTGCACCAAGGCAACGATCGTCTTCATGAACACCGTTTTGCCGCAGCCACTCTCGCCGATCACAGCAACGGTTTGACCACGTTCAATCTGGCAACTGATGTCCTTCAAGACCGCTTGGCCATCGAAGGACACTTCCAGGTTTTCGACTTCCACCAAAGGAGGCTCCTTCACCGCAACCGCTGATTCCTCAGCCTGCGTTTGGGAAGCTTCTTGGTCGAATGGATCGATAGGAGGGTTGGGATCGCTCACTAGAACAGACTCGTGCCTTCCGGGTAGAAACTGAAATACACCCAGTCCAAAACGATGTTCAGGAACAGGTCGATCGCGAGGATCATCACAAACGAATACACAAAGGCTTCCGTGGCAGCTTTGCCAACGCCTTCGGCGCCGGGTTGGCAATTGAAACCGCGGTAGCAACTGATGATTGCAATCACGCCACCAAAGAATATGCTTTTGAAGATCCCGTTGAACAAATCAAACGCAACGACGCCTTCGCGTGAGTGATGCAAGTAGGCCGCTCGGTCGATTCCAAGAATGATCACACTGTAGAAGTACCCACCCACGATGCCCATGAAGTCCGCGACAATGGTCAGCGCGGGAATCAACAGCAGGCAGGCCATGAACCGCGGCACCACCAAGTAGTGGATCGGGTCAGCGCCCATGGTGGTCAACGCATCGATTTGTTCCGTCACTCGCATCGTGCCCAAGACCGCTGCCATCGCACCACCGACTCGGCCGGCCAACATCGTCGCTGCCAGAACCGGCCCCAACTCGCGGACCAAAGAGGTGTTGATCACCACTCCCAAGTGCGTTTCCAAACCAATGGTGTGGAATTGGTAGTAGCTCTGAACGGCCAACACCATCCCGATGAAGGAACCGGTCAATGCCACCACCGGCAGACTCAGCACGCCCACCTGGTAAAAGTTGACCAGCACCGTGTCGCGGCGCGGCATCCGTGTGAACATCCAGACAAACATTTGCCAGGTGAACATGGCCAAGTCACCGACCGCAGTCACCCCACCCACCACCGCGGTTCCCCACTGCATGATCCATCGCCGCATCGGGGTATCGATTGGCAGCTCCGGCTTCGCGGTTTGAACGCGAAGAACGGATTCGGTCGTGGACTGTTGCTCCGACATAGCGACGAAGACAAACCCATGGTTGAATGACGTGAAGACACCTCGCGTCAGGTCGGCTCGCCAGACATTTCCGGCGCACCGATCGCGCGAACATCGTCTTTATCGGCCAGGCAAACACTGCGGATCAGTCAAACTGCGACGTGAAGTCAAACTTTGCCGGCAACTGCAAAATGACTGGGGCGAGGACAGACGAACGCTGGACCGCGAAATGTTTGGTGTTGTGGAGCGTATTCGTTTGCGCAAGTTTTCATCCCGGTAGGGATGTCAGATGGTAGCCGTCGGTAAGCGATAGCGCCACCGATGGACACGCCCCCCACGCCGCCACTCTCCATCCCGCCGTGGCCATTGGCCACGGCGGGATGGAGAGTTTTATGGGAGTTCGTTTTCCGGGGGTACGCTGCTACGCAGCAACCCCCGGCTACCATCTGAAATCCCTACCGGGATGAAAAACGACAGAAGCCGGAAGAAAAATTGCTTTCGTTACCAGAACGCCAATAGCAAACATTTCGCAGCCCAGCGTTAGCCGGACAGTGAAAACCTGAGAGACGACACCGTTCTGGACTGCGAAAGTTCTGTTCCTCGACTTCGCCCCAACGGGGCGGTCCTAGTGGTCTGTCACAGCTAAAAGTTAGGGTTGATCGTAGTGGACGAGGCCACGAGTCCTTGGATTTGACGCCAGTTCAGGACTCGTGGCCTCGTCCACTACCCTAAAAACAAGTCCTGACAGACCACGAGCGCATTTTGGGACTCTTTGTTAGGGCTGCCCCGTTGGGGCGTGGGACAGAACCAAAACCAACGACGCTTCCCAAAACGGATCCCATGCCGAATGACTCCTGCCGACCTGCTTAGCTTTCAGCTCCGCTCTTTCGCACGTGGCGAGGGCGGATGATGTGGGTTGCCAAACCGAGGGCTCCGAACAACCGGATCATGTAGTAGTTGGGGTCGATTTCCCACCAGCGATGTTGAACCGACGCGCTCGCCGGATCCGCGTGATGGTTGTTGTGCCAACCTTCGCCCGCGGTCAGCAAGCTGACAAACCAATTGTTGCGACTGTCGTCCGTCGTTTGGTAGTTCCGGTATCCAAACACGTGCGTGAACGAATTGACCGACCACGTGATGTGCCAAACCCAAACGGTTCGTGCGATCACTCCCCAAACAAATACGCTGGCCGCCATCTGATAGGCGTCTGCATTGTTGCCGTAAACGAGCATTGAGATCCCGACGGCCAACAACGCATACACAAACGCGTGAGCGAGATAGAACATTCCCGCTGGGCTGGGCAGTTTTTCAATCCATCGGTAATAGGGGTCCGACAGAATATCGCGGGCATACTTTTCGTACATCGAAAAAGTCGCCATGCGTGTCCGACTTTCGTGAACCAGCCATCGCACGTGGGCCCACACGAAACTGATTCGCGGCGAGTGGGGATCTTCCGCGTGATCCGAATGACTGTGGTGCATGCGATGCCAAGCCACCCAGTGCGCCGGCGTTTCTTGAGCCGTGCACATGGCCAATGTCACCAGCGTCCGCTCAAACCATTTGGGTGACCGAAAACTACGATGCGAAAGCATCCGGTGGTAACCGATTGGAATCGCCAATTGCCCGAAGACAACTACTCCAATCACAAACGCGGCGACGCCGGCCCAAGAAAAGAAATAGGGAAGCAGCACCAACAGCGTCAGCAAATGCAGGGTCACGAAAAAGATCGTGTAATCCCAGCGAATCGAGCGTTTGGTTGGATCGCTGTAGGTTCCCGCCTGGGCAGGAGAGCTCGCCGAGGCAAGACTCTGAGACTCGGTTGGCGTCTGCCAATCAGCCTCTGAATCGCTCTGGCCCGGATTGGTTGGGATGGTTGCCGCCTCAGTCGTCATTCTGATACCTGGGGTAGTTTCACGGCTCGTGCTTGGACTCGATCGGCTGCAGCCGTGTTTCCGATCGTCCCGCAGCATATCGTATCGAAGGTGAATGGGAAGAACGATTCGCCGCCACCCCGGACCGCTTCAAGGCGAATGGGCGCATCGCGAGGGTCAGACAAAGTTTCCGGCTGAGATCAAGCAAGGACCAGGCCTGTCGAAACCTGATAACCACCGCGAAACAGAGTGATTCCCAAACAACCGTGCGTCCAAATGGACGACCAATCGACTATGGTGTCCCTCGTCCACGCAGTCAAAAACCATGTCCAATTTGACGACATCAACAGCTCTGAACCACACTTCGTCCACGTCTGACCACTGATGGAAAAGAAACCAAGCGAATCGATCGCTTCCTCCCCCGCAACCGCCCCCCAGCCATTTGACTTGATTGTCCCCTGCGCGTTTGGCTTGGAAGCGATCGTCAAACGGGAATTGAAAGGACTGGGCATCGAGGCCACCATCAGTGATTCCGGACGCGTTTCGTTCCGAGGCACACCCGAGATGGTTTGCCAAGCCAATCTCTGGCTCCGAACGGCCGACCGGATTCTGATCCGCGTCGCGGAATTCCCTGCCGCTGATTTTGATGCTTTGTTCGAAACAACCCGTCAGATCAACTGGGGAAAGCTGCTGCCCGCCGACGCTGCGTTTCCGGTCACAGGCCGCTCCATCAAGTCGACGTTGACCAGCGTTCCAGCCTGCCAGCGAAGCGTGAAGCGAGCCATCGTTGATGCGATGATGCGAGACCACCGGACCAGTGAATTGCCCGAAACCGGACCGCTCTACAAAGTCGACGTGGCGATCGTGAAAGACGTCGCCACATTGACGATCGACACAACCGGCCGCAGCCTGCACCGCCGGGGATACCGAACTCACATCTCCTCAGCCCCCCTGAAAGAAACCTTGGCTTCCGCAATGGTCTTGCTAAGCTACTGGAGATCCGGTCGCCCTCTGATCGACCCGTTCTGTGGCAGCGGCACAATTCCAATTGAAGCGGCCCGGATCGGTCGCAACCTAGCACCTGGACTCGAGCGAGAATTTGCTTGCCAAGCCTGGCCCAATTTCTCCGCCGAACTCTGGTCCGACACCCGCTCCACGGCGGCCAACCAAAGCTTGCCGCCGCTGGAAGAAAAGCTGTTGGGCAGCGACATCGATGGTCGTGTCCTGACCGCTGCCCGAGACAACGCGATTCGCGCCGGTGTCCAAGATGACATTCATTTCCAAGCCATGCCGGTTCACGAAATCAGCAGCAGCAAACGCTTCGGCTGCGTGATCACCAACCCGCCCTACGGCCAACGCATCGGATCCGGCCATTCGTCTCGCTTCGATGCCGCCGATCATGGCGACCCAGACAGCGAGGGACCTGAAGATTGGGAACTCGACGAGTTGTACGAATCGTTGCCCCAGATCTTTGAGAAGCTGCCCACCTGGTCGAAGTACATCTTGACCGCGTACTCAAACTTGGAACGGGCGATGGGTCGTTCCGCGAATCGCCGTCGGAAACTTTACAACGGCCGTATTGAATGCACGTACTACCAATACCAAGGCCCCAAACCCTACGCGAGCGACCGCCCAGCCACCGAGAAATCTCCGGCACCTGCTCAGCCGATCACACGCGAACCAACCACAAGTGAGCCCTCCGTTCGCGAGACCAACACCAGCAAACACGCCGCACCAGAACCGGCCAAACCAAAACCCAAATCACCTTGGCCAAAATCTCCACCGAACTCGTGAACGTTGACCTGGCATCGACGAGCGGACCAACCTCGTTCGGCCTATCATGGACTGATTGCTCAATGCCATTGGCAAATTGCGACTTCAAGATTGAAAGGCACGATGATGCAACGGATGACACTCTCGATACAACCGTGTTGCGAAAGCAAATCCGCGACCAAGCCCTCATTTGCGAAGTTCGGGACGATGACCTTGGCATGGTTTGCATTGTCCATCTGTGTGACTGGCGTTGCGATGGCAGCCGACACGGACAAAGTGTTTCGCGCCGGTGCGGTTGCGATCGACATCACGCCGGAAACATTCCCCGTCAGCTCCTCGGGCAGCATGACGCACCGAACGGCCAAGCAAGCACACGACCCTTTGCACGCTCGTTGTCTGGTGCTGAACGACGGTGAGACAAGCATCGCGTTGGTCACCTGTGACAGTTGCATGATCCCGCGTGAGATCTACGACTCCGCCAAACAGATGGCCGCCGAAGCCACCGGCATCGCAACCGACCACATCCTCTGCTCCGCAACCCACACGCACACGGCGGTCTCGGTCGCGCCGACCTTTCAAAGCTTGGTCGAGCAAGACTACCTCCCGTTTCTCACCAAACGAATCGCTGAAGGAATCGTCCAAGCCCATGCGCAATTGGAACCGGCACGCATCGGTTGGGCAATCGGAAACAATCCCAACCAAGTCTTCAATCGTCGTTGGTTCCTGCGTCCAGGAGTCGAAATCAATGACCCATTTGATTTGGGAACCGATCGAGTGCGAGTGAACCCGAGTGCGAACAGTCCCACGCTGTTGCAGCCGGCTGGTCCAGTCGACCCGGAGGTTCCTGTGCTCGCCGTCCAAGCCCTCGATGGTCGACCGATTGCGATGTGGGCGAATTATTCGCTGCACTACGTCGGCGGTGTTCCTCCCGAATCGCTTTCCGCTGATTACTTTGGTGAGTTTGCTCGCCAATTCACGAACATGATCGATGCAGGGGAAAGCGAGCCACCCTTCGTTGCCACGATGACCAACGGCACCAGTGGAAACATCAACAACATCAACTTCTTCGAAGGCCGCGACCACCAACAACCTTTCGAACAGATCCGGTTGGTCGCCAACGATGTGGCGGCTTCCGCACGTGTCGCCTACCAGCGCATTCAATTCGAAGACTGGGTGCCGCTGGCGATGCGAGAAACCGAGATCGAACTCGGCGTGCGTCGCCCCACTGCCGATGAGGTCGCTCGTGCAGAACAGTTGATCGCCGAGTCCAGTCCGGGCCCCTGGAGTGACCGCCGCTTGATCTACGCGGGAGAAACTCTGGAGCTCGCTGAGTACCTGCCGACCGTGAAAGTGAAACTGCAAGCGATTCGAATCGGCGAGCTCGCCATCGTCAGCAGCCCCTGCGAAACGTTTGTGGAAACCGGACTGGCAATCAAACAGTCCAGCCCCTTCAAGCCGACGTTCACAATCGAACTCGCCAATGGCTACAACGGGTACCTGCCCCCTCCCGATCAACATGCCTTGGGCGGATACGAAACTTGGCGAGCCAAGTCGAGTTACCTCGCGGTCGATGCGGAACCCCAAATCCGGGAAACCCTATTGAACCTGCTCGATGATTTGAAGCAGTCGCCACCAGTTTCCCCTGCCCGACGATGAGTTCCAGAATCCGGTCGACAAGAATTCCGTTGATCGGGGCAGTGGTCGCTTTGGCTGCGATCGTCCTCGCGATGAATTCGCTGCCCCTGGCTTGGTCGAGCGTTCACTGGATGATGCACCCGGAAACCGCATCGTCGCTTCAGTGGTGGATGTCGCGGGCCACCGCGGTGCTGTACGTGGTGACAGCCATCTTCTTTGCCTATGGTCCACCGGCTCAGGCAACCGCGAGCAGAACAATCGCAAGATTGGTCACGATCCTGCTCATCATTGCCGTCTTTCCATTTGCGACCAACTCGATCCAAAAGTTTTGGCACATTCGGCCTGATTCCTGGGACCTGCTGCTTTGGCGACTGGACGACGATTGGAACGAAGGTCGTGTCTTTGACTTCCTCGGTGATTCCATCGCCTGGCTGATCGCAATTGGGGCACTGTGGCTGATAGCCGGGTGGCGAAATGTCGCCTTGCAATCAACTTCGGTTGACAAGGACGTCACCCGCGAAAAGATAACGAAGTCCATCACGATTCAACGCCTGATGGCGTTGACCGCGATGGCTGCTGGCTTCGCTGCGATTCTGCGTTGGTTGCAATGGTCCGCCTCACCGCAGGAGTTCGTTCGCATGACCTCGGCCGTGCCCATCGCATTGTCGATTGCAAGCGTGGGCAAATTGACCCAACGTCCAGGCCACCAAAGTCGCTTTTGGGGATGGGTCCTTGGCGTGACCATGATTCTGCTGACGTGGGTCACCTGGTTCGCGCATGGATTTTTCACCGAGTGGCATTTTCGCTCGATGGTTCAAACGAACTTCAATGCTCCAGTCTCATGGCTGGACGTTCGATTTAGGCAGCACGTCACGATTGCCAACGACGAAACCATTGCTTCGATCGGACAAGCGATGATCGCTTGGACCCTCTTCGCTGTCCTGGGTTATCGACTGGAGCGAACATCGCTCAAGCACCCTGCGTCCAATTCGAGCGAACCGGCACCTCGCTGATCGCTCGATTGAATCAGTTGCCCCGGCGGACCAACACCGGCCGGCTCGCAAGCAAGTGAACCATCGGAATCCCTCGCTTGCCCAGCGGCCAGTCGCTCAACAATTCGTCATGCTTTTCGCCCAAGACGATTCGCTCTGGCCTATTCGCCCACCAACTCTTTGATCTTGGCGTGCAGTGCGTCCGCATTGGCTTGCCCACTGCCAACTTTGATCATCTGCACCTTGCCTTCGCGATCAACCAGCACCGCATGCGGGATACCGGTCACGCCGAAGTTGGATTGCATCTCGGTGACCTTGGGAGCGACGATGGTTGGGTGCTCCATGTCCTTGGATTGCAGGAATTTCGTGATTGCCTCGCGTTCCTCTTCGGGCGTCGGATCTTCGGATCCGTTCACTGCCTTTCCGCTTTCTTCGTCCCATGTGTAGCCGTAGTACCGGGTGATCCCCACGACCTCAAAGCCTTGATCGCCGAACTCCTCGCGAAATTCTCGCAAGTGCGGAAAGGTTGCGATGCAAGGGCCACACCAGATCGCCCAGAAGTCGTACAAGACCACTTTGCCGTCCAAGTCCTCCAAGCTGATCCCTTCGGCGTTGGCCCACCCATCGATGTCCAACTCAGGAGCGGGCTGACCGATCATCTCCAGTTGCTTTCGGGTCGACTCGATGCGACTTTCCAACGACTTGATTCGAGAAAGGATCGACGCGACGCCCCGGTTCTCTTCGTAGGGCGTCAACTTCGCAACCGCAGCTTCCATTCGCTCGATCGCCTCGTCAGGACTGACCCGAGCGAGCCCGCTGATCACCGAGTATTCGTTGCTCGCGTATTGTCCCATCAAAACGGAGGACTCCGGATAAGCCCCCAATGCTTGTTCAAAAGCGGATGCGACACGCTCTTGCCCATCCACCTCGTCGAACAGACGATTTTGAGTGGTCAGCAGATTGATCAACTCAACGGTTGTCTTCTCAGATCGATCCTCCGTCGCGTTGATCTCTTCTAACTTCGCGACTTGCTTGGCCAGCATGTCCTTGGCGGCGTCTTCATCCTCCCGCGCCAACATGGAGGCACGAACTTGGATCAGACGAGAGAGCGGCATTTGAATTTCGATGGGATGCTTCGCTTCCAACGCCTGCACCTTTTCAATGGCTTGGTCGGACCACTGGGCAGCCAACTCGGGTTGAGCAGCAGGAAGACCGTAGACACTGACCTGGCGAATCAAACTGGAAAGCCGCACTGCGTCGGAAGGCGATTCCGTCCGCTCCAGTTCGAATTCAACCGCAGCCCCAAACTGCGCCATCGCCTTGTCGTATTGGCGTGCCCGAACAAAGCCCGTCGCAATCGTTTGATGCAATGGTTTCAGCTTCTCCGCGACAGCATCCGATTCCATCGCCGTCTCCAGAACCTTGGCCGCCTCGGCAGGCTTCCCCTCCTTCACCAACTGCAGGATTTGATCGGGAATCGAGAGGACCTCAGGCTCCACTTCCGCAACGTCTTCGGCACTCTTTTCGGGAGCGTCGGTCGAGTCTTGCCCGTACGACATTGCCGGGAAGACAAACCCGAGGCTCAACGGTGCCGTCAACAAGCCGATGGCCAAGAACTTTCGCAAACGCATCTGATTTTTCCTTGAGAGATGATCGAATCAATGGTTTCCGCCTGTTGCTGATCCTAACCGGTCTCGGATGCGGGCTGTTGAACGCAATTCCCGGCGGAAAATCAAATGCCCCGAAACCCGAAGCGGATGGCAGATTCGAAACCACTAACCAATGGCTGCGAGACTCGATCGATTGATCTGACTCGGCCATTCCCATTGTCGCGTGTTTCGAATCGTGGAGCGGGGACTCACGTGGTCGGTCACTGGATCACAACCGCGCCGGCTCCCCCGTGTCCTGCAAACACCTTCGTGAATCAGCGAACGATCGCACCGCCCAACGTTTGCAGACAGCTGGACGGGGCCGCGAACACCCCGCTATTCCAACATCAGTTGGCTTTCACGATACCCGGAGGGGACCAAGTGCCTTCGCCCGGCGGCAAAATGGACGGGGCCTCGGTTTTGGGCCAGTAGAGACGCATCACCAAGTAGGCTGTGCCGTTCGGCGCCGGGAGCCAATTGCTCTCCTTCTCAGCCCCCGGACTGTCCTTCTGAATGTACAGCGTCAGCGATCCGTCCGCATTCTTTTTCATGGCGGGAAGCATCGGCGCGTTGATCAAGTATCGATCGATCGGATTCTGGATCAGCAACTGGCTTTTGCCATCGTACATCGTGACTGACCAGAACGAGTTCACTGGCGGGAGCTGTCCGGCCGGGAAGGTCAGCGTGTAGTTGTGTTTGCTGGTTTCGATCGCATCGCCATGGGTATCTTTGCGGGTCGCGGGGTACATGGCTTCGGCCGGCACGTTGGCGTAGATCCCCGCCTTTGCCGTCGCTGCGAGCTTCAGAGCATTGCCGCCAAAGAACGCTTCGTCTCCGCCCGCGAGTCCACCGACTTGCCATCCGTTCTGATCATTGCCCCCGTCGGCTACAAGAGAATCGACCTTTTCAGAACCAGCCTTCATGCCCAACAGCACTTCTGCTTTGTGTTCCAGTGAAAGGTCTTTGAAGTCGAAGGTTTTCCCAGGTCCGATGCCGATGGAGGCAAGCTTTGCACGGATGGACTTGTTGCCCGGCGTCTCCGGCACAAACTGCAATGCGGCATCGAGATATTCGTAAAAGTTGTCCTTGATCCCCTTCGTATTGGCCGGGACGAAGTCGATCTTCGCCGCTGCCGGTGGCGCGGGTTGACCGAGAAAGGCGGAAAGCGGCTGAGCTTTGTACCCCGATTGCACCTTCACCACGTTCGGCATGTCATCGGGGTTGAACAGCTGGGTGCGGAAAATGGTCAAGCCAAACGGAGTGCTGGATCGAAACACCTTCTTGATCCCCGCCGGTGTCTCCCCTTTCCAATCGGGTCCCACCGCAAGGTAGTCGCCCGGTTCGACGCCCGTTGCGCGAGTGCCGATGTAGCCATAGACGAAAGTGTTGCCGTCCACCAACTGAACCGAATAGTAACGTTCCTTCTCGACCGCCGGCACCGAGATCACCATGGGTTCGGCGCGCAGGTCCAACCACAGACTCGAGTAGGGCGTATCACTGTTCGCTGTGACCACCGCGGTGTCCTTGTAGGTGAACACGCGTGCTTCGTTGTGTATCTGGTTGAAGGGGGCTTTGTACTGCCCGGATTCCTTGTCCACACAAAACTCGTTCATGACCGCATAGTTCATCACCAGCGGCAGGCCGTAGATGAAGCCCTCTTCGGCGATCGCTCTGGTTTCTTCGAAGCTCGGCATGTTGATCCCTGCTTGCCCATCGGCACTTGCGGCCTCGGTGATCGGGTCACCCGGTTGATCGCAGGCAGGCAACGTCAGTGCGGTAACAAAGCCCACGATCAGGAAGAGGGCAAATCGTTGGTGAGTGGTCTTCATCTTGCTTTTGTCCAGTGTGCGGCTGTCAGAGGTCGGTTGGCTTGGGATTGCGGTCAGCAGATACGTTGACTCGGTCACTTCACCTTGTCCAACTTGGGTGCTTTCCAAGATCCATCCAACGCCGCTTCGCTGGGCCAATACAGTCGCATGTACATCGAAAAAGGTCCGTCGGGAGCGGGCAACCAGTTCGATTCACGCTCTTTGCCGGGCGATTCGTTCTGAACGTAGATCGTGACACCGCCGTCGGCGTTCTTTTTCAACTGCGGCAACATCGGCGAGTTGATCAGGTAGCGATGGATTGGGTTGGCCACCAGCAAACTGGATGGCAGCTTGTACATGGTCAACGACCAGAATGCCTTCACAGGAGGATACTGACCTTGTTGAAACGTCAGGGTGTAACGGTGGGTGCCGGTCAACGGATCGCCGCTGGAATCCACTTGATAGACCGGGTACATCGCTTCCTGCTTCGAGTTGCCATAGATGCCGATCGTCGCCAACCAACGCCGCAGGTAATTGCCATTCAAGTATTGACGGGTGCCGAAAACATCGCCTGACGTGATCACCCCTTCCTGCAACTTTCGAGCGTCCTGAGCATAGGCCTTCCACGCTTGGGCTCGTCCCTGCTCGAAGGCAGCCGTCATTTCAGGTGTCAGCTTGGCGGGGTCGAACGTTTTTCCGCCCTCGATGCCGATCTTGGCAAAGCGTTGACGAAGCTCCACTTCCGAAGGATCGACCGGGCAATAACCCAGCACAAAGTTCAGAACATTGAAGAACTCCAACGATGTCTTTTGCTCTTCCGTCGTCAACGGTTTGATCCACGGAACCAATGGCGCGGCGGGAGCAGCGGCCTTGCCAAGAAACTTCGACAGCGGCTGTACTTTGTACTGCGACTGAATTTTTTTGACGTTGTCGATGTCGGCCGGATCGAACAACTGAGTTCGAAAGGCCGCCAGAATGAAATCGGTTTCCGAGCGGATCACTTCCTCGATCCCTTCGGGCTCTTCCCCTTCCCAGCCTGGCCCTGCGACAAGAATCGATCCGGCGTCGTTGCCGGTGGTGCGGCTGCCGGCGTAGGCGAAGTTGAACGTGTACGCGTCGATGAACTGAATGCTGTAGTAGCGATTCTTTTCAATTTTGGGCACGGAGATCACGATCGGCTCGGCCCTCAAGTCCAAACCCGCCCAGGAATACGGGGTGTCCGAGTTCGGCGTCTGAATCGCGGTGTCGGCCGGCGTGTAAACGTTGGGAATGTTGGTCAGCTGATTCCAAGGCGCCTTGAACGAGGGGCTGTTTTGATCGACGAAGTAGGCGTGCTGGATGCGATAGCTGTCCACCAACGGGTAGCCATAAATGTAGGCCTCCTTCGCAATCGCTGTCACCTCCGGAAGGGGCGTTTCGGAACGGGGCAGGTCGGCCGAGGCCACTTCCTCCGCACGTCCCGGTGAACAGAGCACCATGGCAAGGCCGAAGACAAACAAGTTGGCCACAAACAGCGATTTCATTGGGACAGGGCTTTCAGGCATGGAGGGACATTGAAGTCTTGATTCCTGGACAACGGAATCGCGTCGTTGGCACGGAAGACAAACGCCACCAGCCACATCCAATTTTATACCAGATCAAGGAATCAAAGGGCTCCTTAGCGGGAGCGAAACAGATCGCTGGTCAGAACCTCGGTCACCATCGTTTGCAGCCCACCACCGTCCGCTTGGACACGTTCCCAAATGTCATCGATCTCGTATTGATCCGCGCGTTCCATGTGACGCCCCGTCGAATACGCAAGCAGCTTCTCGATCAAACTGCGAGTGAATTGATCCTGGCGGCTTTCCAGCAGCTTCTGCTTGAAGTCTGAAAAATTGGTGAATTCTTCACCAGAAGGAAACTTCCCTGTCGCATCGACCTTTGCCGCGATGCCCTTCCCCTTCGCCTTGGGATACTTGCTCCGCCAGCGACCAATTGGGTCAAAGGTTTCCAGGGCATATCCCAGTGGATCAATGTTGCGGTGACACACCGCACAAGCTTTGTCCTCACGGTGTTTTTCCAGCCGATCTCGGATCGTCGTCGCTCCGCTCGTGTTGGCATCAATCGCGGGCACCTCATCAGGTGGCGGTGGCGGCACGGTACCGAGGATATTCTCGAGCACCCAGACGCCACGAGTCACGGGTGATGTGTCGACGCCATTTGCACTGACGGTCAACACTCCAGCCATCCCCAGCACACCGCCGCGTTGGCGGTTCTCCGCTAGGCTGACACGTTGAAATCCATCGGCCAACCGCAACGTCTCTTTCTCTGGCAGCCCGTAGAGCTTGGCCAGCTTCTTGTCCACGAAGGAATAGTCCGCGTCCAACAAATCCGTCACCGGCCCGTTCTCATCCAGGAGGTTCCGAAAGAACAGACGCGTCTCTTGCTTCATCGACTCCGGCAGATTCTCCGCGTAGTAGTCTGGGACAGACTTTCGTGGCGGCGGCAGATTCCCTATGTCTCGCAAGTTCAACCAACTGTCGAGAAAACCATTCACGAACTCGTTGGAGCGTTCCGATCGAAGCATTCGTTGAACTTGCTTCTTCAACACAGCGGGTTCGGTCAGCCGGCCCGATTGGGCCTCTTCAAACAGTTCTTCGTCCGGTGGTGCGGCCCACATTGCATAGGAAAGACGCGATGCCAGATCGAAGGGACGCAGCAGCGGTTCCTCTTCCGGTGTGATCTCACTGAGATAAAGAAACGATGGCGAGCACAGAATCATCTTCAACGTATCGAGTGCGGCTTGTCGCGGAGTCGCATTTTCAGACAACCGTTTCTCGTAGATCGCCACAATCCGATCACGGTCCGCCTGCTCGAGCGTGCGACGGTAGGCTCGTTGGCCGAACGCAAACAATTGTTCCAGTGCGTGATCTTCTTGAAATCCCTCGCTCCCAAAAACGGCCCGTTCTTCTTCGCTGCCGTGGAGTTCTTCCACCGGTCCTCGGACTTTGATCTCGCCAATACGAATGTGCGGCAACTTGCCTTCGCGAAGCAGTGTGGTGCGGCTGACACCTTCCTTTGGATTTTTAAATTCGTCCTTGTAACGCCGGTTGGTTTCGATCACAGAGGCCCGTGACTCATAGGGTCCATTGGGGAAAATGAATCGAGGTGTCTGCCCGGCCTCCAGCCAGACACGAAACGGCAACCACTCGGGTTGTTCATCCGGAACGACGGCACTGGCTAAAATCGGCTCAATCGCTTGGGGGTAATGAATGTGTCCCTTGGTGGCATCACCAGGAACCACCGCGATTTGAAAGGGTTCCGAAAGATCGATGCGGTAAATTTTCGGATCGTAGTGCGTGTCGCGGTGCATCGCCTGGGCATTCACTTCGATGTCGTAAAACCCTGACACGGGGACACCTTCGAGGAAGTCTTCGATGTGCCCATAGCCACCTTGTCGGGTGTCCGTGTTGGGTTGCTCGTACAGGCACAAGTATTGAAACTTGAAGACAGCTCGGTGGGCGCCCGTCAGCTCTTCGTACTGCTGAAAATTGTCGGTGAAGTGCCAAGATTTTGGCTCCATCGTCGGCTTGCCGAGACGCGTTTCCACCAATCGCGAGGCCGCCTGGAAATACTGGTCCAGCAAAAAACCCGACGTCACCAGGGATTCGCCGATGGTGTCGAGATGGTGGCTGGTATTTTCTTTCGGGAAGTCAGCGGTCAGCCCCAACGTGTCGACGCGACGACCAAACAACGCCGCCAAAGTGACTTCGTATTCACGGTTGGAAAGCCGACGCATCACGGTTCGTCCCGCATGCCCCTTGAATTGATCGCGGGCATCCGTGATGCCGTCTCGCAACACCTCAAGCAAGTCCAAGCGTTCTTCGTCGGTCGGCTGATCCGATTCCTCCGGTGGCATCAATCTCAACGTCACCTGATCGATGATCTCATCCGTCGTGATCAGTTGTTGCTCCGACGAGATCGGAAGGCTGAACGACTCGAATTCGCGTTCTCCCTCAGCCGAAGCTTTGTCATGACACTCCAGGCAGTACTTCCCCAGGAAATTCGCGACGATCGCGGGATTGTCAGCGTCCGTCTCCGCCTCGGTTTCAGCAGCGAAAGCGACCGGCGTGTTCAAAAGGGAAAGCACGACCCAAGTTGCGAGAAACGCGATGGACCGGATCGAAAGACTCGAATGCATCATGATCACGTTTAAGAGAAGGTCCCGGTGCTGGTGCCGAACGAATCCGTTTGGACCCCCATCTTCTGAGCAATGTCAACATACAGATTGCACAAAGGAATTTTGTTTCGGTTGCCCGATCCAACCTTCTTGAATTCACCACGACCATAACCACCGCCCGCCAAAACAATCGGCAAATCCGAGTTTGTGTGAGAACTGCCGTTGCCCATGCCGCTGCCGAAGAGCACGGCGGTTGAGTCGAGCAACGTCTGCTCACCGTCCTGGATTCCTGCCAGACGAGTCAGAAACTTCCCGAACTGTTCCAGTTGGTAGGTTTCCAGCGTGATCAGATGTGCGACCGTTTCCTCGTCGTTGCCATGATGCGAAAGGCTGTGATAAGACTTGTCAATTCCCAGATTCTGCGGCAAGAAACTCCCACCGATTTCCAGGGTCGCGATCCGTGTCGAGTCGGTTTGCAAGGCCAGCGAGATCAGCTCATACAACATGGGAAGATCGTCCACCGTGTTGGTGTCCGCTGGTTTCTCAAATGGAGCTTCCGGTTTCGGCTGATCAGCCCAACGTCGGCGGACTTCCAGCTGTTTTTCCACTTCGCGAATCGAGCTGAAGTACTCATCGAGCTTCGATCGGTCCTCTTGATTGACTCGCTTCGAAAGCGCCCCAGCTTCTTCGGTGATCGAGTCGAGAATCGATGCTTGCAAAGCGTTCTCATTGACCATCTGCGAGCGTCGTTGCTTCGACTCCGTCATGAACAGACGGTCAAACAACTCGGCTGGCCCAGTGATCGGTGGCACGCGAACGCCAGATTTGGTCCACGACATTTGACACCCGCCATGAATGCCGCCTTCCGATCCCACCGTCAACGACGCAAACCGAGTTTGCTTGCCAACTTCATCGGCGAGGAATTGGTCAATCGTCACATTGCCATCGCGGCGATGCTTGGATTCGTGGTGCAGCACGCCCGATAAAAACGTGTGCACTGCGAAGTGCCCGCCGCGAATCCCATGATCCAAGCCTCGATACACATTGATGTGGTCGCGGTTTTCTGCCAACGGCTTCAACAGCGTCGTCTCTTCGAAATCACGTCCAGGTGTTTCCGGAAAAAAATGCTTTTGCTGAAAGCCGAGTAAGTTCCCAACGGCAACGAACCGACGTGTCCCGGTGCCCGCACCACGCGTTGCCTGAACCGGTGAGTTGCGATCGACGGTATCGGCCATCAACGACGGCAATCCTGGCAACGCGAGTGACCCAGCAAGGGAACGAATGACGAAGCGACG
Source organism: Rhodopirellula islandica (assembly GCF_001027925.1). Lineage (NCBI taxonomy): Bacteria > Pseudomonadati > Planctomycetota > Planctomycetia > Pirellulales > Pirellulaceae > Rhodopirellula > Rhodopirellula islandica. The sequence continues at coordinate 283,526 of NZ_LECT01000028.1, forward strand.
CCGGCCGAGATTCTTTGGTTTTGTCATGTTCGTATTCTACTCGAATCAAAAAGGGGATACTCATCGGTCAGTCATCATCTGCTGGTGAGAACTGACCTACCGAACTCAGGGAGGAGTCCGTTGCTGAAAAACCAAATCGCCTACTCGCGGACCGGGCGTGTAAACTGGTCGCGGACCGTTCCATCTTCTAGCAAGCAGGTGCCCTGCAACGCGTCCCGGGTGAATTTCAAGACAAACACATGGTTGCCTTGATCGGCCATCCCTGGTGACTCCAAGAACCAACGGTCGGTCTTGGGAGTCCGTTGTGGCACGCCCAAGCCTCCTTCGCCGATGTAGACGACGCCGGTTTCATCGTGCTTTCCATCACGGATCGGAACCGTGCGTTTGATGTTGTGCCCATCCGCTTCGCAGACCAAATCCACGTCGTACTTTTCAAACAACGGCACCCAACTCTTCAAGCCGGAACCGGGTGTTTTGACCGCGGGAAAAACCGGGCGATGGTACTGAGTGACCAACCAGCGATGAGTGGGACGCGATTCCTTCAGCTCCGCCTTCAACCAATGTGCCTGATCGCCCGCCGTGCTGGTCTCGGAATTCAGTGTCGTGAAGCGAACCTGAGGACCGATGTCGAACCCAAAGTAATTCAGATCGCCATCGGGAAAACCAAACACTTCGTTGAACGGTTTCCCTTTGTCGTGGTTGCCACGAGCCGGGATGATCGGCAGCAAGCGACCGTCAGGCGCGGTCGTCAATTCATGGTCGGACAACCACATCGACCAAAGTTCCATCTTGGTTCCCGTGACGATGTAATCTCCGCCGTGGGCGAACGCCAAAATGTCATCGGCCAAGTCATCGTTGTCATAGGAATCCACGACCAACCCGGCGATCATTTTGTTCATCCGCCGGCGGGCGTCTTGATCGGATCGGGAATCCCCCCCATGCAAGATGCTGAATGCACGGTCCGTTGCCGGGGCCGTCACAAAATAGAACCCAGGCGACTCATTCCCGTCGCTGACCATTTGCACCTCGTACGCCGTCGCAGGCAGCAAGTCCGTCAAACGAACGTGATGGTAATACGACTCGAATTCGCCGCCGGTGTAGCGTCCCGATTCGGCCAATTGCTCGGCCGGACTGTCCTCGCTGCCTCGGACGCGAAACCGAACGGAGTGCGAGCTCCCCGCTTCTTTCGTGCTCCAAGAAACGGTGGCTTGGGTCGCCGGGTCAGCGGTCCAAATGACACGCCACTGAGCTGGTTGGGTTCCGGTCAGGGGAGCATCCGCGCGGACTGCCCCACTTCCCAGCATCAGACTGCAAACAAGGCCAAGTATCAGCGTGCGCGTGCATTTCCTAGATTTCATCTGCGGGTCAGGCCAATCGGTGGGTGGGGGTGCGTTTGCTGCCGAATGCTGCAGCAAACGCGGTAGGGGCTCAGGAGTCTACATTCTACTCGCTGGAACCACCAACCTCCAAATGACCCATCGAAGGAACCGTGGGCGACAATTTCTAGAATTCAGGTGAGTGCAAAAGGCCATGAGCCCTCCGGCGACCCACCGGGCGACTTGCCCCATTTCGTGAGGACGAACTTGTTCCCCAACGATTCCTTCGTACCTGAGCCAACCCTATTCGGCAAAACCTTGATGGTCCGAACGTCTCAGCGTCTCGTTCTCGCGAGTCGTGAGCGAACTCTCTTCGGCTGACTCACCCAATCACGTGTCCTTAGGGAGTGGCGTACTTCGAGTGGGCGGACGCATTGAATTCCTGCAAGGCCTTGTCGAAGGTACGATTTTCGAACTCGTAGTTCCACGGTTCGATGTACCGCATCCCGAGCTCTTCTGCCTGTTGGAACACGGTCGTGTAGTCGTTGTTCTCAAATCGGTTGGGTTGGTCGGAGCGACCGATCACCTGACCATAAAGATCACCTTGGTAGTTTTTCAGGAGAGAGATCAAGTTGCCTTGGTAGGTCGTTTTACCCGAGATCCACCACATGCCGATGCCGACGCGATCTTCATACTCAGGCTCCTGGAACTCGCTGATCAGACGCTCCGGAATCTCGGTGCTGCGAAAGAGTTCATGCACCTCGAACGCGACGGCTTTTCCGGGGAAGGCACTGAGCACACTTTGCGTCGCCTCGGTGGCTGCTTGGAGCCAGAGATCGCCAAATTTTTTCTCCGCGTCCCGATCACGTGGATTGATCCCGGCGGCACGCAGCAATGTTTCCGAAGGGACACCGTTGAAATGACCTTCAGTCCCATTGCTGGTCATCTGCGGGACGTAGATCAGTTTCAAACGCTCGGTGCGGTATTGGTTGCCAACAGCCTGCAACATCTTTTTCAAGCGTTCTTGAACAATCGGGTCCCAGTACTTGGGCATCTCGACCGGATTTCCGCGGAAGCTCATCGAGAAGGTCTCAACATGGAGGTCGGAGACCAACCAGCTCGGCGACAGCGAAAGAGGTCGTCTCCGTCCTCGAGCGATGTTCGCTCGCGATGGGGTGCGTTCGCGAGATTCAGTCGAAGTCCAACCACCGTGGATGGCGAGCGTCCAGTTCATGTTGGGTTGGAGCAGACGAATCTGTTCCTCAATGCGAGTGAAATTGAACTGCCCGGGTCTGGGTTCAATCTCACTCCAGGTGACCCGGACGAGCCCGCCCTTCATGTTTTTGTTTTGAACAGCGCCACGAGTGATCACGCTGGCATAGGTGCCGATTGGTTTTTCAACTTCCTCGCCCAAGGCAGACGAGACCAGGAACAGTGGCGAGAGCAGCAGCGCAAGTAGTTTTCGAATGTTCATGCTGATTCAACCGCTGAGGCATGAAAAGGTTTCGGTTGCGACGTCCATCGAACACCAATCTCACCCCACCCAGTGGACGAATTTGCATCTGCCGCCACTCGCGACGAAAGGCCCCGTGGGTTTAGAAGCAAACGCGAAGCAGGTCGGCAGGAATGAACGAGCGTAACCCTGTGAGCCGCTTGGGCGTCAGCCCCGACTGCACGTGGGAGCAACAACGCTTGCCAAAACAGTTCAAATGCCGAAAGACTCCTGCTTACCTCCGGTTCAACGTCCAGTGGATGAAGATTGCGAGCGGCACGCCACCGTTGGCGATCCGAATCAACGTTTCCGGCCAAGCCTCGATGCCGAGAGCGGTCATGCGACTCGCCGCCGTCACCAAGCCCCACACGACCATGTAGAACGCCGCGACACGTGAACGCAAGACCAGCAAAGCCACCGCAACAAGGATGTCGACCACGCCAATCACGACCAACATATTTTCGACCGTCGTCTGAGTGAAACCGATGTCGGTCCATTGCATATCTGATAGCAGAATCAGATCGGTGAACGGGGCGTAGCATGCGTACGCTTTGTAGCCATGCGCAGCGAAGGTGAATGCGGCCGCGACGGTCAACATCAACACCGCGAATCGAGTCCGTTTGGAGGAGGAACACGATGCGGCACCGACTCCGCCACAGATGGCCAGTGTCATGGGCGCGACGTAGCGGACCGCATGTTCGGGAAAGGACAATTCCGCGAACACCGCCGCACGCATCATGTGCGCCGCGGCGATCAACAGCATCCAAAGAGCAACCCATCCGGCAGCGGCCTGATCGAACCTGCGAACAACGTTGAACCACCGCGAGTCACTCGGCATTTTCCACATCAGCCAGCCGGCCAAGCCAAAGACGCCACCGGCGACCAGCGTCATCAGAGCGCCAACGTTGTCAATCGACTGAGCGAGTGCTTCGGGCCAATGGCAATCGAAATACAGCCAGCCATAGACGTCGCTTTCCGTTTCAAGTGATGAAAACAGATAGCGTCCGCCCACCCCAACGCACTGGACCACGACCACCACCCGCAGGCACACGAACATTGGCAGTGAACCAAGTACCCGCCACCCTCCTTTGCCAGGGGATACGGAACGGTCGGTTGATGTCGACGGGGGTGAGATCGGTGTATTCATGGGCGACGAATGATACTCCATGCAAGGCAATCTGTTTGCCCCCTTGAATATGGTGCCAGCCACCTTACTTGTTTGATCGCGCCGAATGTTTGGCATTTACGGCGGCAGATTGGGGACAACTCCCGCTGTCTTGTTGCCATTGTGCGAGCTGATCGTCTGCTCAGAGGCGTCGACTTCGCGATTGCGGTCGAGTGTGCGCAGCAGAGACGGAACCGTTGTCCCCAACTGTTCCGTCGTCTCATTCACCACGGTGAAGGCCGGCGATCGCTTCGGGCCTGCTCAACCGAAGCAGGCTGCGGCTTGGACCTGGCCTCGGTGGTGGTGGCGGCCGGTTCGTTCGGCATCCGCTTTCATCGA